>DATAGA010000295.1:0-2305 GCA_036257215.1 Myxococcota bacterium | reverse complement strand
CGTGGCCGGGCTCGGCGCGTGTCTGCTCCTGCCCGAGCGCTTCGCGGTCAACGTCCCGGTCCGCAACGCCCTGTTCGGGATGTCCGCGGCCCCGCCGGCACCGGAGGTCCTCGGCAGCCGCATCCGGGTGCCGCCCGGGTTCTCCATCGAGCTCTACGCGGAGGTCCCGCGGGTGCGTTGGCTGCGGGCCACGTCGAGCGGCGACCTGCTCGCCAGCGTGCCGCGCGACGGGAAGGTCGTCCTCATCGAGCGCGACGGCGACGGCGACGGCCGCAGCGACGGCGTGCGCACGGTGCTCGAGGGGTTGAACCGGCCGCACGGGATCGACGTCGCCGGGGGGTACCTCTACGTCGGCGAGACCGACGCGGTCGCGCGCGTGGGGTTCGATCCCCTGACCGGCCGGACGTCCGGGCCGCTCGAGCGCATCGTGACCGGGCTGCCTGCCGGCGGGAACCACTGGACGCGGACGGTGCGCATCGGCCCCGACGGGGCCCTCTACGTCGCGGTCGGCTCGAGCTGCAACGTCTGCGTCGAGGACGACCCGCGGCGCGCGGCGCTGCTGCGCTTCGCCGCGGACGGCAGCGGCGGCGAGGTCTTCGCGAGCGGTCTGCGGAACGCCGTCGGCTTCGACTGGCAGCCCGACACCGGCGTCCTCTATGCGACCGACAACGGACGCGACCTCCTCGGCGACGACTTCCCGCCGTGCGAGCTCAACCGCGTCGTCGAGGGCGGCTTCTATGGCTGGCCGTTCGCGAACGGCGACCGCGTGTCCGACCCCGACCTCGGCGCGGGGCGCGAGCAGGAGATCTCCACCTCGATCTCGCCGGCGCACGACTTCCGGGCGCACACCGCGCCGCTCGGGATCGTCTTCCTCCAGCGCCCGCTCGCGCCGGGCTTCCCGCGCGGGACGGCGATCGCCGCGCTGCACGGGTCGTGGAACCGCACGCGCAAAGACGGCTACGAGGTGGTGTCGCTCCACTGGAACGGCGACGGCATGGTGGAGGAGCGCCGCTTCGTGTGGGGCTTCCTCGAGAACGACGCCGTCATCGGGCGTCCCGTCGACGTCGCGGTCGGCGCCGACGGAGCGGTGTACGTCTCCGACGACTACGCGGGCGCGGTGTACCGCGTCGCGCCGGGTACGGCGCGGGCGGCGCTTCCTGGAGGCGGCCCGGGCCCACGAGCCGCGCTCGCGGCCGTTGCCGAGGACCGTGCGGGCGACGCCGCGAGCGCTCCGGCGCGGGGCGCCGACCCGCTCGCCGCGCTCCCGGCGCCCGAGCGGACGGCGGCGCGCGAGCGCGGCGCCGCACTCTACGCGGCGCACCAGTGCGCCCGGTGTCACGAGGCCGAAGGCGCCGAGCGCGGCATGGTGGCGAAGCCGCTCGGCGAGCTGCGCGGCCGCTACGACCTGCGCGCGCTCGCCGAGTTCTTCCTCGCGCCGACGCCGCCGATGCCCGCCCTGCCTCTTTCCGAGCCCGAGCGCCGCGACCTCGCGGTGTTCCTGCTCGAGACGCGCGGCTGACGCGCCGCCGGAGCCGGCGCAGCCGGCTCCGTTCTGCCTCCTACGAGCAAAGCTCCCGCGAACGAGCGGCGGGTCGCGCCGCTAGCCCGCAGCGCCCGCGCGCGTCGGGGCGTGCTCGAGCACGCCGCCGGCGCTCCAGCGCGTCGCGACGTGGCCCTGGTCCTCGAGCACGTCGAGCGCTCCGATCACCATGTACATGCGCGTGCGCATCTGGGTCACCGGGTCCGCCTTCGGGAAGAGGCGCTCCCACACCGACCACGCGCTCACGGGCGCGCCGCGCTCGGCGACGAGGGCACGCAGCGCGCGGTGCGCGCGCTGGACGCGTACCTCGTAGAAGAGGATCGCCTCGTCGATGGCGCGTCCGGGCCGCTCGATCACGCCGCCGTGCGCGGGCAGCATGGCGCGGAAGCGCTGGCGCCGCAGCGCGCGCAAGCCCGCCAGGTAGAGCGGGAGGCCGCGGAAGCGCGGCGGGCGCGCGAGCAGATCGCGCGGATCGGCCGGACCGTCGAGCAGGAGCTGGTCGGTGTAGGGGACGGCGTTGCCCATGAGGTGGTCGCCGGTGAGGAGCGCGCCCGACCCGCTCTCCCAGTACAAGCAGTGGCCGGCGGTGTGCCCGGGCGCGTGGATCACGCGCAAATCGAACCCCTTGAAGGGGACGAGGTCGCCGTCGCGCAGGCGCCGGTCCACGCGGGTCGCCTCGCAGAGCGGGTCCTCGGCGAGGTAGGTCTCGCGCAGCGCGCGCTGGCGCGCGCGGAGATCCGCCGGGACGCCGAAGTCGCGGAACAG
>DATAGA010000294.1:0-5337 GCA_036257215.1 Myxococcota bacterium | reverse complement strand
CGCCCGCGCGAGTCGAGCGCATCGCGCAGGATGCCGGCGGCCTCGAGCTGCGGGTCGTCGACGAGCCGGTCGAGCCGCGCCACGTGGGTGAAGGTCACGCTCTCCTCGTCGAGCGCCTTGCGCCAGTACGCGTACCCGCGGCCGGCGATGACGGGGGCGACGATCGCGTAGAGCTCCTTCGCGCGCGCGCGGCGCTCCGCGCGCGTCGCGAAGCGGGGGTCCGCCGTCAGATCGGCGCGCCCGAGCGCCCGGCACAGCCCGGGCCAGAGCTTGTCCTCCTGCACCAGCGCGAGGAGGATCCACTCGCCGTCGGACGTCTCGTACTGGTTCACGAGCGCGTTGTCGGGCTGGTGGCAGTCGACGCGGCGGAAGTGCTCCGCTCCGCACAGCATCGCCTGCAGGTAGATCGCGTTGGACCAGGCGCCGTTGGCGAGGAGCGAGCTGTGCACCTTGCCGCCGCGCCCGGTTCGCTCGCGCCGATAGAGCCCCAGCATGATGGCGCCGAAGAGCGCCATCGCGCTCGGATGGTCGCCCATCCCCGGCACCGAGAGCGCCGGCACGCCGTCCCGGGGCCGCACGGCGTCCTGGAGGCCCGAGCGCGCCCACCAGGCGGTCGCGTCGTAGCCGGGCTTCTCCGCCTCGGGCCCCTCCTCGCCGAACCCGGTCGCGTGGGCGTAGACGAGGCGCGGGTTCAGCGGCTCGAGGTCGCGCCAGTCGAGCCGCAGCGAGCGCAGCACGCGCAGCGGATAGTTGGTGACGAAGACGTCGGCCTCGCGCGCGAGACCGAGCAGCACCTCGCGCGCTTCGGCGTCCTTCAAGTCGAGCGCGACGCTGCGCTTGCCGCGGCCCGTCAGCAGCCAGCAGTAGTCCTCGTCGCACTTCGGGAGCGGCGGCATCTGGTGGAGGTAGCGGTACGGGTCGCCCGTCGTGGGCGGCTCCACCTTGACGACGTCGGCGCCGAAGTCGGCCATCACCGTGGCTGCGGCGGGGCCGAACACGAAGCTGCCGACGTCGAGCACGCGCAGGCCGTCGAGGATCGGGCGCATGGGCACCTCCTGTCGCCGATTGTACGACGGGGTACGCTCGCCGGAAGCATGACCGGAAGGCTCGCGGGTAAGGTCGCCATCGTGGTCGGCGCGGGCCAGACGCCCGGCGACACCATCGGGAACGGCCGCGCGACCGCCGTGCTCTTCGCCCGCGAGGGCGCGGTCGTCGTGGCGGCGGACCGGAGCCTGAAGGCGGCGGAGGAGACCGTCGCCCAGATCCGCGCCGAGGGTGGCGTCGCGCAGGCCGTGGAGGCGGATGCGACCGTCGAGGGGGATTGCGCGGCGCTCGTGTCCGGGTGCGTCGCGGCCCACGGCCGCGTCGACGTGCTCCACAACAACGTGGGCATCGCGGCGGGCGACGCGGGCCCCTCCCACCTCTCGGAAGAGGCGTGGGACCGCATCCTCGAGGTGAACCTGAAGAGCGTCGTGCTCCCGTGCAAGCACGTGCTGCCCGTCATGCGCGAGCGGATGCAGGGATCGATCGTCAACGTGTCGTCGATCGCCGCCGTCTGCTCGACGCCGCTCGTGGCGTACAAGGCGTCGAAGGCCGGGATCAACGCCTATACCCAGTCGCTCGCGGTCGGGAACGCGCGCTACGGGATCCGGGCGAACGTCATCATGCCCGGCCTCATGAACACACCGATGGCGATCGAGGGGATCGCGCAGGCGTCGGGGCTGCCGAAGGAGGAGATCATCCGGCGCCGCGACGCCCAGGTTCCGCTCCGGGGCAAGATGGGCACCGCGTGGGACGTCGCCTACGCCGCGCTGTTCCTCGCCTCGGACGAAGCGCGCTTCATCACGGGCGTGGCGCTGGCGGTCGACGGCGGGCAGAGCGCGCGGGTCGGCTGAGCGCTCAGCGCGAACTCGCGGAGTGGGCGCTCCGCTTCGCTCGCAGCGCGAGCTCGAGGCCCGCGACGTCGCCCAGCACCCAGAGCTCGGCGATCCGCTCGCCGCGGAGCCGGAACAGCGCGGCTCCCCACCAGGAAACGAGCTGGCCCGTCGGCTCGTATCCGAGCAGAGGGCCCACGTGCCGGCCCGAGAACCGCATCTGCGCGAAGGCCCGCTCTCCTTCCGTGACGCACTGCAGGACGTCGCACCGGTAGTCGGCGAGCGCGGCGCGGATCGAGCGGACGTAGTCGGCGAACGCCTCGCTCCCTCGCATCTCGTCCCCCAGCGAGCCGCGGAACGAGAGATCGGGTGCGAGGAGGTCGGGGATCGCGTGCAGGTCGCCGGCGTTCCAGATGCGCTCGTAGAACGCCGAGACGACCTTCGGGGTGCTCATCGTCAGAGCTCGATGACGTACCCGTCCGGGTCCTCGACGTAGGCGAACGGCACGCTGCCGCCGTGCACGCCGCGTTCGATCAGCTTGCCGCCCGCCTTCTCGACCTCCGCGATCGCGGCTTGGAGGTCCACGCCGTCGCGCAGGCGGAAGCCGAAGTGCGCGACTCCTCCGTGGACCCCAGCGAGACGCGCTTGCGCCGGGTCCTCGTTCAAGGTGACGAGGTCTCCGCTCCCGGGCGTGTTGAGGAAGACCATCTTCGGCCCGTCGCGGAAGCGCTCCTCCATCCCGAAGACGCCCTGGTAGAACCGCAGCGAGCGCTCGAGGTCGCGGACGACGAGGTGGATGTGCGTGAGGCCTTGCGTCCGGACCATGGAGCCTCCCGGCGGGTCTCTCCCGGCGCCGCGGGGGCCGACTAGACCCGTGCTGCGCGCGCGCGGTATCGTGACAGCGTGCCGGACGCGCTACCGGACTTCCACCGCTTCCACCGCGAGGAGCTGCCGCGGCGCCTCGCCGCCGGGAACGGCGCGCTGGCGGCGCGGGGAGCGCGGCGCCTGCGCAGCCTCGCCTTCCGCCTCCCTTCGGGCGAGGCGTACACGTACAGGCCGACCGGAACCGGCGTCGACGTGGTGCCCGGCGACGAGACCGCCGACACCGTGATCGAGCTGGCGCCCGACATCTTCTGGAACGTGGTGGAGGAGCGCGACGCCGCGGCGGGCCTCCTCTACGGCGGCCGCGCGCGCTGCCTGCGCGGGAAGGCCCTGCGCTGGCTCGACTGGGAGCCGGCGCTGCGCGCGATGATGACGGGGAGGCCCGTCTACGACCCCGCCGACGTGCGGCTCGAGGATCGCCACGGCCGCCCGCTCGACCCCGCCGCTGCGTTCCGCCCCGACTCGGACCGCACCGACATGGCGCACTTCCTGCGCACCGCGGGCTACCTCTTCGTGCGCGGCGTCTTCCGGGCGCCGGAGTGCGCGCGTTTCCTCGAGGAGGCCGAGGCGCTGCGCGCGGAGGCCGTGCCGGGCGACAAGCTCTCTTGGTGGGGAAAGCGCGCCGGCGTGCCCGTGCTCTGCCGCGTCACCCGCGCCGGTGCGAAGCCGGGGCTGCGCGCGATCCCCGACGACCCGCGCCTCCTCGCGCTCGTCGCGCTCGCCGACGAGCCGCTCGCGCACCGCGTGAAGGGGAGCTCCGAGGAAGGCATCTCCGTAATCTGGAAGCAGCCCGGCGTCGACGAGGGGCTCGGCGACCTGCCCTGGCACCGCGACTGCGGCATGGGCGGGCACGCCGTGATGTGTCCCGTCCTCGTGGCGTCGCTCTACCTCACGCCCTCGACGCCCGAGACCGGGGACCTGCGCATGCTGCCGGGCTCGTGGCAGCGGGGCTGCGGTCCGATCGACGCGCGCCACCCGGACGCGCCGCGCGGCGCGGCGTTCGCGGCGGCGCCCGGAGACGTCTCGCTCCACTACGGGGACACCATGCACGCGGCCCCGCCGCCGGAGCGCGCCGACCTCGACGTGTACCGGGTGAGCGCGGTGACGGGATACGCGCGGCCGGGCGCGCGGCCTCATCGCGGCCGCCACTACAACGAGGTGCTCCACGGCCGCGACGACGGGCAGGTCGAGCACCTCGCGCGCGTCGCCGAGCGCAGCGGCCGCTGAGCCGGCGGCGCGCCCGGCGCTCGCCATGCCCGACGCCTCCCGCAAGCTCCGCGTCGTCGCCGGCGGGCTCGCCTTCGGCGAGGGACCGCGCTGGCACGAGGGCCGTCTCTGGCTCTCGGACATGCACGCCCGGCGCGTCGTGGCCGTGGACGAGCGGGGCCGCGTCGAGCCCATCGTCGAGGTCCCCGGCCGCCCCTCCGGCCTCGGCTGGCTTCCCGACGGCCGACTGCTGGTGGTCTCCATGGATGACCGCAAGCTCCTCCGCTACGACGGCCGCTCGCTGGCCACGCACGCCGACCTCTCGGGCCTCGCGGCGCACGAGATCAACGACCTCGTCGTCGACCGGAGCGGCCGCGCCTACGTCTCGCAGTTCGGCTTCGACTTCCACCACCAGGGCGAGTTCGCGAAGACGGAGATCCTCCTCGTCGAGCCCGACGGGCGCGCGCGCCGCGCCGCGGACGAGCTCGCCTTCCCGAACGGCATGGTGCTCACGCCCGACGGCCGCACGCTCGTCGCCGGCGAGTCCTTCGCCGCGCGGCTCAGCGCCTTCGACGTCGCCGCCGACGGCGGCCTCTCGCGCCGGCGCGTCTTCGCGAAGCTCGAGGGCGCGGTGCCGGACGGCATCTGTCTGGACGCCGAGGGCTGCGTCTGGCTGGCGTCGCCGCCCAGCCGGGAGTGCGTGCGCGTGCGCGAAGGCGGCGAAGTCCTCGCGCGCGTCGCGACCGAGACGATGGCGATCGCCTGCATGCTCGGCGGCGCGGACCGCCGCACCTTGTTCGTGCTGACGGCCGAGACCACGGATCCGGAAGAGTGCAGCGCGCACAGACGCAGCCGCGTCGAGGCGGTGGAGGTCGACGTCCCGGGAGCGGGGCTGCCGTGATGGAGATCACCTAGGCCGCGTTCGGGCTAACCCGTGCGCGCCCCTCGACCGTCGCGAGCAAAGTCGGGTCGCTCTCGTCGCACACTGCCGCTACCGTGAAAGCGCGTGCTGCGCTCGCTGCTGAAGATGCTGCGGTTGGCCGTTCTTCTCGCGACCGTGCCCGTCGCGGCCAGCCACGCCGTTCCCGTGGTCCGGATCGCGTCGATGCTGACCCAGCCGATCTACGTCGCGTCGCCGCCCGGTGACGAGCGGCTCTTCGTCGTCGAGCGCGGCGGCACGGTCCGCATCCTCCAGGGCGAGCAGGTCCTGCCCACGGCGTTCCTCGACATCAGCGACCGCGTCGACCAGCAGGGCGAGGGCGGCCTGATGAGCATCGCGTTCGCGCCCGACTACGCGTCGAGCCGCGCGTTCTACCTCTTCTACACGACGACGGGGAACCCGCTCACGACCCGGATCTCTCGCTTCCGCGCCAAC
>DATAGA010000266.1:0-2937 GCA_036257215.1 Myxococcota bacterium | reverse complement strand
GGCCACCGCGCGCTCGAGGAGGTCTGCCGCGCGCGCCGCGTCGTCCGCGACGAGCGCGGCGGCGTGGGTCAGGCGCTCGGCGGCCGGGGTGCCTTGCTGGCATGCTGCGGCGCGCTCGAGGGCGTCGGCGGCGCCGCGCGGGTCGTCGGCCTCGCGCAGCGCCGCGAGGGCGTCCCAGGCCGGACCGTAGCCGGGCCAGCGCTTGGCGGTGCGCTCGAGGCGCGCGCGCGCTCCGGCGGAGTCGCCGAGGACGGCGCGCGCGGCCGCGAGACGCGCGTGGTTCTCGGCGCCCGCGCCCGACGCGGCATCGTCGCACCACGCCTCGAACACCTCGGCGAAGCGGTCGCGCCGGCCGGCGCGCTCGTACAGCTCCGCGAACGCGCGCAGGTCGTCCGGCGCGAGCGGTCCGAGCTCGGCGGCGCGCTCGTAGGCGCGAAGCGCGCGCTCGACGTCCTGCGCGCCGTCGCGCGCGACGCGGGCCGCGCGCTGCCACACCTCGCGCCGCCGCTCGGCGTCGCGCTCGCCGAGGAGGTCGATCTCGCTCTCGTAGAGGTCGAGCGCGCCGCGCCAGTCCTCGATCGACTCGAACAGCACCTCCAGCGAGCGCAGGGCCTCGAGGTCGGCCGGATCCGCTTCGAGGGCTGCCGCGAACGCGCGGCTCGCGCGCGTCGTCGACTCGAGCTCGCGCCAGGTCACCTCGCCGAGCCGGCGCCAGAGCGCGGCCGTCTCGGCGCCGCTGCGCTCGACCGGAAGCGCGAGCTCGCGCTCGAGCGTGCGCGCGACGTCGGCCGGGCGGCCGAGCCGCGCCGCGACGCGGCGCAGGCCGCGCAGGCCGGGCAGCGAGTCGGGCTCTCGCGCGAGCACCTCGCCGTAGGCCTCGGCGGCGCGCTCGATGCGGTGGAGGCGCTCCTCGCAGAGCTGGGCGAGCTCGATCCAGAGCGCGACGTCGCCCTCCTCGCGCGCGAGGCGGGCCTCGAGCCGCGTCGCGAGCTCGGCGTCGGCGCGCGCCGCGCGCAGCGACTGGAGCAGCGCCGTCTCCGCTGCGGCGCGCGTGGGATCGTCGGCGGGAATGCCGTCGACGAGGGCGCGCCAGTGGACGAGCGCCCGGTCCGGGCGCGCGAGCTCGCCGGCGTAGCGGTGCGCGAGCGCGCGCTGGAGCGCGAGGCGCCGCTCGCCGAAGACCGCCGTGTCGTCGGCGAGCGCCGCGAGCTCGGCCTCCGCGAGCCGCGCCCAGAGATCGGTCCGGCCCGCGGCGAGGAGCGCGGCGCCGCACTCGCGCAGCAGCTCGATCCGGGCGAGCGCGGTGGGCGGCTCCTCGACGAGCGCGGCCCAGAGCTCCGCGGCGGCCGCGGCCGGCTCGCCGAGCCCGTCGCGCAGACACACAGCGAGCTCGCGGCGCAGCGCCAGGCGCTCGGCGCCGCGGGCGGTCGCGAGCAGCGCTCGCAGCGCGCCGGCGCGCTCGCGCTCGCGTCCCGCGATGCCGTAGAGCCGGGCGAGCTCGACGAGCACGTCGAGCCGGTGCGGGTCCGCGGCGCGCGCGTCCTCGAGCGCCGCGAGCGCGCGGCCCGTCGCGCCCTCGGCCGCGAGGAGCTTCGAGCACTCGATCTGGAGCGAGCAGCGCTCGCCGGTCGGCGGATCGGCGGCGAGCTCCGCGCGCAGCGCCGCGAGGAGTGCATCGCGCTGGCCGAGCGTGCGGCGGATCTCGCGGATCCGGCGCAGGAGGGCGCGGTCGCGCGGCTGCAGCGCGCGCAGGCGCTCGAGCCAGACGAGCGCCGCAGCAGGACCGAGCCGGGGCGCGGCGAGGTCGGCGGCCCTCGCGTAGAGCGCCGCGCGCTCTTCGGGCGGACGCGCGGCGGCCTCGCCTTCGAGCGCGGCCAGCGCGCCCGCGACGTCGCCCGCGGCGAGGAGCGCGGCGCGCAGGCCGGTGTGCGCCTCGAGCGCGTCCGGCTCGAGCGCGAGCGCCTCGCGCAGGCTCGCGGCCGCCTCGTCGGGGCGCTCGAGCGGGCCGACGAGGAGAGCGGCGCGCTCGCGCAGCCGGCGCGCGCGGAGCTCGCGGGTGCGGGTGCGCGCGAGCGCGTCGTCGAGGAGCGCGAGGTGCTCGGCCGGGCGGGCGAGGGTCGCGGCGAGGGCGAGCGCGCGCTCGCCGGCCTCGGCGTGCGCGGGCTCGAGCTCGAGCACGCGGCGCCAGTGGCCGAGCGCGTCGGCCGGTCGTCCGAGCGGACCCTCGAGCAGCGCGGCGAGCTCGGCGCGCAGCGCGACCTCCTCGGCTCCGCCCACCGCGCCGAGCTCGGCCTCGAGCAGGCGCGCGAGCGGCTCGCCCTCTCCGAGCCGGCGGTAGCACTCGCGCAGCGCCGCGCGCGGCGCGCGGCTCTCGGGGCGCTCGGCGAGCACGTGGCGATACGCGTCGGCGGCCTGCGCGAGCTCGCCCTGGACGAGCAGGGCGTCGGCGAGGCGCAGCGACCACTGCGCGCGTTCGAGCGCGCCCGGCGCGGCGGCCTCGGCGCGCCGGCAGAGCGCGGTGAGCGCCTCGGTCCGACCCTGCTGCTGCAGGAGGTCGGCGAGCGGCTCGGCGACGAAGAGCAGCGACTCGCCTGCCGCGGCGGGCTCGAGCACGCCGACGGCGCCGTCGGGATCGGCGAGCGGGCCGGCGCGCAGGGCCGCGAGCCGCAGCCGCACGCTCACGTGCGCGGGGTCCGTCGCTGCGTCGGCGCCGTCGGGGAGCCGCGCCGCGAGGACCTGGACGAGCTCGTTGTGGCGTCCTGCGCGCTCGAGCTCGACGCCGAGGAACTCGCTCGCGTGGGTGTCGGTCGGGTCGAGCGCGAGGATCGCGAGGAAGTGCTCGATCGCCGCGCGGCGGTCGTCCTGCTCGCAGAGGAGCGCCGCGGCGCGCGCGTGCAGGTCGCGGGCGCGGGCCGGCTCCGGGTCCGTGGCGAGCTC
>DATAGA010000263.1:0-1598 GCA_036257215.1 Myxococcota bacterium | reverse complement strand
CCTCGTCGGCGGCGACCTGAACGTCGGCGCGATGGACCTCGGCCAGCTCTTCACCCGTCCGGCGCGGAAGCTCGTGCCGTACCGGACGCCGCTTCCCGGCGTCTACCTCTGCTCCGCCGCGACGCCCCCCGGCGGTGGGGTGCACGGCATGTGCGGCTGGTCGGCCGCACGGTTTGCGCTCGCCGACCTCGGCCGGCGCCTTGTCCAGCGGACGTAGCGCTCGGCAGAATCAGGAAATGGAGGCGAGCACGCGCAGCATCGACGGCGCCCGCGAGGCGATCGACCGGCACGCCTGGCACGAGGCCTTCCGGCTGCTGAGCGACGCCGACGCGAGCGAGCCGCTGCCGCCGCCGTGGCTCGAGGAGCTCGCGAGCGCCGCGTGGTGGACGGGTCAGCTCGACGTCGCGATCGACGCACGCGAGCGCGCGTTCGCGCAGTACGTCGAGGACGGCAACAACCGCGCGGCGGCGATCGTCGCGCTTCACATCTCGCACGACTACCAGAGCAAGCTGAGCAAGGCGCTCGAGTCCGCGTGGTTCAAGCGCGCGGAGAGCCTGCTCGACCGCGAGGACGAGTGCATCGAGCACGCGCACGTCGCGCGCCGGCGCGCCTCGAATGCCGCCGCGCGCGGCGAGCTCGACGAGGCGCTCAACCTCGCGTCGCACGCGCTCGACCTCGGCACGCGCTACGGGGACAAGGACGTGATGGCGCTCGCGCTCCACGACCTCGGGCGCTTTCGCATCACGAAGGGCGACGTGGAGGAAGGGCTGAGCGAGCTCGACGAGGCGGCGCTCGCCGCGATGCACGGCGAGATCGGCCCGTACCCGACCGCGGTCATCTACTGCAACGTGATCGAGGCGTGCCGCGACCTCGCCGACTTCCGGCGCGCGGGCGAGTGGACCGAGGCGGCGAAGCGCTGGTGCGAGCGGCAGGCGATCGCCGGCTTCCCTGGCCAGTGCCGCGTCGACCAAGCCGAGGTGCTGAAGCTCCGCGGCGCGTGGGCCGAGGCCGAGGAGGCCGCCCGCGCCGCCTCGGAGGAACTGAAGGACTTCCGCCTCTCGGTGGCCGCACGCGCGTTCTACGAGATCGGCGAGGTGCGCCTGCGCGTCGGCGACAACGCCGGAGCGGCCGAGGCCTTCGGCGAGGCCGCCGAGCTCGGGCTCGATCCGCAGCCCGGCGCCGCGCTGCTGAAGCTGGCGGAGGGCAACGCGTCCGCGGCGCTGACGTCGATCAAGCGCGCCGTCGAGGACCAGCCGTGGGACCGCCTCGCGCGCGCCCGTCTGCTGCCCGCCCAGGTCGAGATCGCGATCGCCGCGGGCGACCTTCGTGCGGCGGAGGGGGCGGTCGACGAGCTCAGACGGATCGCCGAGGCGTACGGCAGCGACGCGCTTCGCGCGCACGCGACGCAGTCGCGTGCCGCGGTTCAGCTCGCCGAGGGGGACGCCGCCGAGGCCGCGCGCGGTGCGCGTGAGGCCTGGCGTTTCTGGCAGGAGATCGACGCGCCGTACGAGGCCGCGAAGGCGCGGACGCTGCTCGGCCTCGCCGCGCGAGAGCTCGGCGACGAGGACGGAGCGCTCCCGCACCTCCAGGCCGCGCGG
>DATAGA010000240.1:0-3238 GCA_036257215.1 Myxococcota bacterium | reverse complement strand
CGCCGCCCGCGTCGACCTCGCGCGCCACCCGGATCAGCTCGCGCACCCGCGCGAGGTCGTCGGCGGAGAGCGCGCCGAAGTCGTCGGAGAAGAGCGTCATGCCGCCCGTCACCGCGATCGCCGCCGCGAGGCTCTCCACTTCGCTCGCGGACAGACCCGTGTCGCGCGTGCGCGCCATGAAGCAGTCCGGGTCGTTCAGCCAGAGGCGCCGGTGCTGGAACGCGCGCGCGTACGTGCTCCGCAGCGCGCTGCGCGTCGACGGAACCGTCTCCTCGATGCCGGCGATCTTCGGCTCCGGCTGCGGAAACCAGTGCGGCGCCACGTCGGGCCCGATCCGCATGCCGTCGACGAGTCCGACCGCCGGGCCGAGGGGGCAGCCGCAGCCGAGCAGGAACGCGTCCTCGCCCGCGCCCGCGCGCACCGCCTCGAGCCCGCGGCGCAGCCGCTGTGCGCGCGTCTGCGCCGGGTCGGCGGCGTCGGCGCGGGTCGCGACGACGTAGAGGAAGTCGAGCTTCTGGTAGCCGAAGCCGAGCGCGCGGATCGCCGCGTGCGTGCGCTCGAGGTGCTCCCGCACGTCGTCGCGCGAGGGGTCGAGCGCGTAGACGCGCGCGTCCGCCGTCCAGGCCGGGTGGAGCAGGCCCAGGGCGGGCTCGCCGTCGCGCCGCAGCAGCCAGTCCGGCCGCTGCGAGAAGAGCCGGCTCTCGCGCACGACGCAGAAGGGCGCGGTCCAGAGGCCCGCGCGAAACCCGGCGTCGCGGATCGCCGCGGCGACGGGCGCGAGCCCGCGCGGGAACTTGTCGTTCGTCTCGAGCCAGTCGCCGATCGCGCGCTGGTAGCCGTCGTCGAGCTGGACGAGGTCGATCGGGATGTCGGCGCGGTGGCGCGCGAGGGCGTCGAGGTTGCGCAGCAGCGCCTCCTCGGTGACGTCGTGGAAGAAGTGGTACCAGCTGCACCAACCCGCCTGGAACGGCGCGCTCGTGCGCGCGCCCGCCGCACGGCCGTGGGCCTCGGCATGGCGCTCGAGCAGCCGCACCGCGTCGTCGCCGAGCGCCACGCGCACGAGCTCGGGCGCGAGCGCAGCGCCGGGAGCGAGCGGCGCCTCGAGCCGCAGCTCGAGCTCGACCCGCACGCCGGCGTCGTCGCGGCGCAGGTAGACGACGCCGAACGCGAGCCCCTGCTCCAGCACGCCCGCCAGGCACGCGGGTCCGCCGGCCGAGGCGCCGACGACGGAGACGAGGTCCGATTCGTGCCAGCCGCGCCGGTCGGCCGGCGGCTCGCCGACGGCGTGGTGGAGGCCGCGCAGCCAGGGGCCCGACGGAAAGGCCGGCTCGCCCGCGTCGTCGAGCGCGCGCGAGCCGGTGAACGACCACGACTGCCAGCCGTGCTTCAGGAAGCGGAGCGAGCCCGCGGGCGCGCCGATCCAGCGAAAGCCGAGGATTACCGCGTCGACGTGGACCGGGGCCTGCGAGGTGTTGCGCAGGGCGACGTCGAGCTCGGCGTGCTCGCCCGCGAGGTCCGCGCCGAGGCGCAGCTCGAGCGGACCCAAGCGCTGCGCCCCGACGCGCAGCGGTCCTTCGGCGAGGTGCAGATTCGAAGCGGCGGCGCGCTCGCTAGCGTCGGAGGACGCGCCCGGCGCGAAGCGGACCCCGAGGCGGACGCCCTCCACGCGGCCCGCGGCCTCGTGCTGGGCGACGACGGGACCGCCGCGCATGGGCGCCGAGTATAACGGGACGCGGCCGACGGAAGCGGGCGAGCGACTCGCCGCGAGGCTCGACGCCGCGCGCGCGCGGCGCGCACCCGCGCTCGTCCTCGACGGCGCGCTCGGCACCGAGCTCGAGCGCCGCGGCGTGCCATCGCAGCTTCCGCTCTGGTCCGCGCGCGCCCTGCTCGCGCAGCCCGACGCGATCGCGGCGATCCACCGCGACTACGTCGCCGCCGGCGCCGACGCGCTCACGGCGAACACGTTCCGCACCCACCGCAGGAGCCTCGCGCGCGAGGGACACGGAGCGCGCGCCGGCGAGCTCACGCGGCGCGCGGTAGCGCTCGCCCGGGAAGCCGCGCGCTCGGCCGAGCGCGAGGTGTTCGTGCTCGGCTCGCAGGCACCGCTCGAGGACTGCTACCGGCCCGACCTCGTGCCTTCCGACGCCGCGCTCGCGCGCGAGCACGCGGAGCAGGCCGAGGCGCTCGCCGCGGCCGGGGTCGACGCCATCCTGGTCGAGACGATGAACGCGGCGCGCGAGGCGCGCGCCGCGGCGGCAGCGGCGCGGGCCACCGGCGTTCCCTTCCTGGCGAGCTTCGCGTGCGGCGAAGGCGCGCGGCTGCTCTCGGGCGAGCCGCTCGAGGCGGGCCTCGACGCGGTGCTGCGGTCGGCCCCGGCGGCCGTGGGCGTCAACTGCCTCCCGCCCGGAGCGGTCGAGGCGTGTCTCCCCCTCCTCGCCGCGACGAAGCGACCCTTCGTGGTGTACCCGAACCTCGGCGCCCCGGATGCCGCGGGCGGCTTCTGCGCCGACGGGCTGTTCGCGCCCGAGCGCTTCGGCGCGCTCGCGCGCTCGTGGCTGCGCGCGGGCGCGGCCGCCGTCGGCGGCTGCTGCGGAACGCGCCCGGCGCACGTGCGCGCGCTCGTCGGCGCGCGGGCGGAGTGAGGGCGACGGGGACGCGCTTCCGCACCGCGCACGGGGCGGCGGAGCGAACCGCAATTTGCGTCACCTGGCCGGGTCCGACCCCCTCCCGCCCAGCCCGGCCTGCTGCCCGCCGGGGGCTGGATTCACCCATGGAATCAGCTAGTTATCATGGGGAGGGGAAAAGCCCCCAAGCATGGCACGGGCCTTGCTACTGCAAGGGGGCGTCACAGGTCGATCTCGGCGCCCGGGCCGGCTACCCCTCCCCTCGCACTCACGTGCGAGGAGCCAGCCCGGGCGCTTCGCGTCTCGGGCCGACTCCAGGGATGCGCTAGGCGCTGCCGCTGCGCGTGACGGCGACCGGCGCCGGCTGCTCCGCGCCCCACACCTCGCGCGCGATGCCGGCGAGGTAGACCGAGCCCGTCGCGACGAGGACGTCGTTGGCAGCCGCGGCCTCCCACGCCGCGCGCAGCGCGAGGTGCGGATTGGGCACGACGCGGACGGCGGCGTCCGGCGCGAGCGCGCGCAGCGCCGCCGCGAGCCGCGCGGGATCGAGCGACTTCGCCGCGTCGGCTCGCGTGACCGTGACGAAGTCGGCACGCGGACCGAGCAGCGCGCAG
>DATAGA010000224.1:0-1518 GCA_036257215.1 Myxococcota bacterium | reverse complement strand
AGGTGCTTGAACAGGATCCGGTCGTTCGGCAGCCCGGCGAGCGGATCGCGCGCGAGCGCGGCGCGCCCGAGCAGGCGCACGCCCGTCTCGGTGACGCGCTGATACAGCTCCGTGTAGTAGAGCTTCACGGCCGAGGCGCCGACGCCCGGGACGCCCGTGTCCCCGGCCTCGCCGATCGAGAGCTTGAGCATGTTCCAGAGCGCGTCGAGCTCGGCCGCGAGGTGCCCGAGCTCGCGTCGCAGGCCGGGGTCCTCGAGCGCCGGCCGGCCGTCGACCTGCGTCGCGCGGGCGAGCGCCACGAGCCCGCGCAGGAACTCCTGGAGGTTGTACATCTCGCTCGCGAACGCCGTGCCGCGCTCGAAGCGCAGCGTCACGTTGGTGACGCGCCAGCCGTCGTTCTCGGCGCCGACGCGGTTCTCGACCGGGACGCGCACGCCGTCGAGGAACACCTCGCTGAACTCGCCCTCGCCCATCAGCGTCAGCAGCGGCCGGATGCTGATGCCGGGCAGGTCCATCGGAAGGATCAGCCACGTGATGCCGCGGTGCTTGGGCGCGTTCGGGTCGGTGCGCACGAGCAGCTCGCAGTAGTCCGCGACCTGCGCGAACGAGCACCAGATCTTCTGCCCCGACACGACGTAGTGGTCGCCGTCGCGCACCGCCGACGTGCGCAGCGCCGCGAGGTCCGAGCCCGCGGACGGCTCGGAGAAGCCCTGGCACCAGACCTCCTCGCCGCGCAGGACGCGCGGGATGTGGCGCGCCTTCTGCTCGGGGCTGCCCTCGGCGATCAGCGTCGGCCCGCCGTGGAGGAGGCCGACGAAGTTGACGCCGACGTACGGCGCCCCGGCGCGGGCGGTCTCCTCGTACCAGACGAGCTGCTCGGTGAGCGTGGCGTCGCGTCCGCCGTACGCCTTCGGCCAGCTGACGCCGGCGTAGCCGGCGTCGAACAGCTTGCGCTGCCAGCCGGTGTCGTACGCGCGGCGCGCGGGCCAGTCGTGCGTCGGCGGCGGCGGGCCGTGCTTCGGCACCTCGCGCGCCAGCCACGCGCGGAGCTCCGCGCGAAACGACTCGTCGGCCTCGGAGTAGCGGAGATCCACGGCGCCTCGGAAGCTGGGAGGGGCGAGCATACGGAGAGGCCGGCGCGCTGCCAAGGCGACGCCCGTCGACGAGGAGCGTCCGCTTCGTGGACGGTGGCTGCAGCGTCCCCTCCGTCGACCTCAGCGGTCCGCGCTCGGGGGGCGGCGCTCGGCCTTCTTGCGGGCGTGGGCCTTCTTGGCGGCGAGGCGCCGCTCGCGCGCGCCGCGGCTCGGGCGCGTCGCGCGCCGCGGCTTCGGCGGCGTCGCGACCTCCGCCAGCATCGCGCGCAGCTTCTCCACGCAGTCCGCGACGTTGCGCTCGCGGTCGCGGCTGCGCTGGCTCGCGATGACGAGCTCGCCGTCGGCCGTGATGCGGCGGCGGAAGCGCGCGAGGAAACGCTCGCGCACGGCGTCCGTCAGCGCGCGGCTGCGCGCCACGTCCCAG
>DATAGA010000214.1:0-7414 GCA_036257215.1 Myxococcota bacterium | reverse complement strand
GGAAGCCGGCCCCGACCTCCGCGGGATCCGGCCCGAGGCTGAAGCCCGCCACTCCGGCGGCCCAGCCCGCCCCGCGCCGGAGCGCGGGCTCGCTCGCGGCGCCGATCCAGAGCGGCGGTCCGCCGGCCTGTGCGGGCGCGGGACCCACGGGGTGCGCGCCCGGAAAGGGCGGCTCGCCCGCCCAGATCCGACGCAGCTCGGCCACCTGCTCGTCCATCCGGGCGTGGCGGCGCTCGAACGACGCGCCCACCGCGCGGTAGTCCTCGGCGCGGCCGCCCACGCCGACGCCGAGGACGAGCCGACCCGCGGAGAGGACGTCGAGCGTCGCGGCCTGCTTCGCGAGCCAGGCGGTCGCGTGCATCGGCAGCACGAACAGCGTCGCGGCGATTCGCACCCGCTCCGTCACGGCGGCGGCCGCCGAGAGCGAGACCAGCAGCTCGGGGTTCGGGAAGGCGATGCGCTCGCCCGCGGCGAGCGTCGCGAAGCGGCCGGCGTCGATCCGCCGCGACCAGTGCAGGAGGTCGTCGCGGCCGAGGCCCCCGACCATCGTCGGGAGCGTCATGCCCAGCTCCACGCGCGCGCTCGGCCGGGCGCGTCAGGCGCCCGGCGCCCCCCGCACGATGCGCCCGGCGGTGTTGCCGCCGTCCACGGCGAGGTCCGCACCCGTACACGACGCGGCGTCGTCCGACGCGAGGAACGCGATGGCGCGCGCGACGTCGAGGACGCGCTCCGCCACGCTGCGGCCCTGCTGCGTCGCGAGGAGCGACTGCTGGCGCGCGAGCACCAGCTCGGGGTCGACGCCCGGCGGGAAGTACGGGCGCAGCATGTCGGCGCTGCCCGCCTCGGGACACACGGCGTTCACGCGGATGCCGTAGCGGCCGAGCTCCAGCGCGGCGACGCGCGTGAGGCCGCGCACCGCCCACTTCGTGGCCGCATAGGCCGAGACGCCGTTCTTCCCGGCGAGGCCGTCGACGGACGAGACGTTCACGATCGAGCCCCGCCCGGCCGCGCGCATCGGCGCGACCGCGGCGCGGATGCCGAGGAACGTTCCGAGCTGGTTCACGCGGAAGAGCCGCTCGAAGGCCTCGACGCTCGTCTCTTCGAGCGCCGCGAGGTGGAGCACGGCCGCGTTGTTCACGAGCACGTCGAGGCCGCCGAA
This sequence comes from Myxococcota bacterium, assembly GCA_036257215.1. GTDB lineage: Bacteria > Myxococcota_A > UBA9160 > UBA9160 > UBA6930 > DATAGA01. The sequence continues at coordinate 6,255 of DATAGA010000214.1, read as the reverse complement.
CGACTCGACGGCGAGCGCGACGCCGCGGGTCCAGTCCTCCTCGCGCGCCACGTCGAGGTGCACGTAGCGCGCGGCCCCGCCGAGCTCGCGCGCGAGCGCCACGCCGGCCTCGTCGAGGACGTCCGCCAACACGACGCGCGCGCCCTCCTCCACGAAGAGGCGCGCGGTCGCGGCGCCCGTACCCCGCGACGCCCCGGTGACGAGCGTCCGCTTTCCTTCGAGGCGTCCCATCGGTCCTACGGCGAGGCGGGCACGAGCTTCACGGCCATGCTCTGCGCGGGGTCGCGCACCAGGCCGATGAAGCGGTCGGCGAGGCCGTACTTCTCGGCCATGAGCGCGTCGATCGCGGGAGTGAGCTCCGGGATCGGCACGGCCTGGTAGGTCACTGCCTTGCCGCCACGCTCGACGCGCACCTCGGGCTCGCGCCGCAGCCGCTCGAACCAGCCCGAGGAGCGATCGCCCGCGCGCAGATACTGCGAGCCTTCGTAGTCCACCACCCAGAGCGACGTGCGCGCCTCGGCGCCCGCGGCGTCCCGCGTGTAGAGCGTGACCACCTCGCCGCCGAGCTCGCTCGCGGCCAGCATCGCGAGGCCGAACAGGACCGGCAGCGCGACGAGCAGGAGGACGATTCTTCGCATGGCAGCGCTCCCCCCCGGCCGCGGCGGCCCCCGGGCGCCCCCGTTTGTCGCGCGTCCGCCCCGGAGCCGTCAAGGGCCGGCGCCGAGATAGTCCCGGGTCCGAACGGCGCCCGCGATCGGGCGGATCTCGAGCGAAGCGAGGCTCGCCTCGAACCACGGCCGGAACGCGCCGGCGCGCTCCTTCGGGCAGTCCCACAGCACGACGACCACGCGCCCCTCGCCGGCGTCGATCAGCGCGAGCCCCTCCTCCCGGCCTTCGGGCGACTCGAGCGCGAATCGGCGCGCGGGACGTCCGGCGAGCTCGACCGTGCGCGCCTCCAGGATGCGGCCCTGGCCGAAGTGCCACTCGCCATAGCGGTCGAGGTAAGCGTCGATGCCGTCCTGCCCGCGCACGATCACCTGCATCGACGCCTCGTAGTCCCAGGTCGTGCCGTCGACTGCGACGAGGCCGAGGCCGGTGTCGAGCCGGGTCCAGCCGCGCGGGAGCTGGATCTCGAAGCCGAGACGCGCGTCGACGTGGGGGGCGAGCTCGAGGAGGGGCGGCTCGGGGAGCGGCGGCGGCTCGGGTGGGGGCGGCGTCCCGGCCGCGCGGTAGACGGTACCGTTCGGAAGCGAGTAGAGCGACACGAACGAGTTCACGTCTTCGGTGCCGAGCTCGCCGCGCGGCAGGCGGTCGCGCACCACCGGGTACATGAGGTCGGCCGGGATGGGGCTGTGGGCCCGCATGCCGAGCGCGTGGCCGAGCTCGTGCAGCGCGATGCGCTCGACCTGGTCGGGCAGGAGCAGCCCGTACTGGTCGGCCACCTGCACGCGCAGCTCGCGCACGGAGAAGTGCACGTCGAGCCGTCCCGAGGCCGGGTCGCCGCCGTCGACGCGGCACGCGTCGCGCAGCGGCGTCGTGCCGAGCACCTCGACGTCGGGGTCGTCTACCGCGACGGGCTCGGCGGCGAGTCGCACCACCAGCTCGGCGTCGGCCTCGGCCGCCGCGCGCTCGAAGCGGACGAGCCCCTCGAGGTCGCGCTCGAACGTCCGCAGCGCGCGCCCGACCGCGTCGGCGTAGTCCTCGGGGCGGCGCGCACGCCGCTCGTCTGCGAGCTCCGGCGGGATCGCGGGAGGCGCGACGAAGACCGCCAGCGGAAACGCGTCGTCGGGCCAGCGGCAGAGGACGAGCGTCGCGGGGGGAGCGGCCACCCCCGCGCCGAGCGCGCCGCGCAGGCGGCGCAGCGCCCGCGCCGCGCGCGACTCCACACGAACCGGTGTCGCCATGAACGGGAGGTAGTTCGGCTCCAGCAGCCCGGGGTGGGCGTCGCGGAAGGCCGCGTAGTCGTAGCGGCTCGGCCGCGGCGTCGGCAGCGGGGCGGCGCCGCTGCACGAGCACAGCGCCGCCGCGACGAGCGCGAGTCGCAGCGGGCGAGCGATGCTCACCCGCGCCGCTCCCGGCGCTGGCGCAGCGCGCGCCGCACCTCGCGCTCTTCCTCGCGCTCGCGGATCGCCTCGCGCTTGTCCGCCTGGCGCCGGCCGCGCGCGAGCGCCAGCTCCACCTTGCAGCGGCCGTTCTTCCAGTACAGCGAGAGCGGGACGAGCGTCGTGCCGGCCTCGCCGAGGCGTCCGGCGAGGCGCGCGATCTCGCGCCGGTGGAGCAGCAGCCGGCGCTCGCGGAGCGGATCGGGGTTCTCGCGCCCGGCCTGGGGGTACGGGTGCACGTGCACGTGCAGCAGCCACGCCTCGCCGCGGCGAATCTGGGCGTAGGCGTCCGCCAGGTTCACGGTGCCCGCGCGGAGCGACTTCACCTCCGGTCCGAGCAGCGCGATCCCGGCTTCGAGGGTCTCGAGCACCTCGTAGTCGTGTCGCGCGCGGCGGTTGCGGACGATGGTCCGCGGTCCCTCCGCCTGGTCCTTCCCACCCACGCGAGAGAAGGTACTCGCCCCCACCGGGGCCGGGAGGGAAGTCGACGCCGCCGCGACTAGGCGCGGATCCGGTTCCGTCCGTCCACGAAGACGCGCCGGGCGACGTGGGTGCGCGCTTCCTCGGGCGACATCTGCGCGAACGCGGCGACGATGACGACGTCACCGGGCTTCACGAGGTGGGCCGCGGCGCCGTTCACGCATACCTCGCCGGAGCCCGCCTCCGCCTCGAGGGCGTAGGTGCGAAGGCGCGCACCGTTGGTGCAGTCCCACACGTCGACCGCCTCGTACGGCAGGATGTCGGCGGCGCGCAGCAGGTCGGCGTCGATCGAGATGCTGCCCTCGTACTCGACGTCGGCCATCGTGACCGTGGCGCGGTGGATCTTGCCCTTCAGCATCGTGAGGGTCACGACGACGCTCCTTCGGCGGACTCCGCCGCGGGGCGGAGCACGGTGTTGTCGATCAAGCGCACGCCTCGCGGGCTCGACTCCGCGGGGAAGCGCACGGCGAGCGCGAGGAGGGTCGGGCCGTCGAGCCGCGCGGGAGCGGGCTCGAGCGTTTCGGCGTCGCGCAGCTCCGCGTAGTCGACCTCGGCGAGCGGCGCCTTGGCGAGCTCGCGGCGCACGCCGGCGAGCAGCGCGGCGCCGTCGCGCTCGCCGGCCGCGACCGCGTCCTCGGCCGCGCGCAGCGCGCGCCGCAGGGCGAGCGCCTGCGCGCGCGTCTCGGCGTCCAGGAAGACGTTGCGGCTCGAGCGGGCGAGGCCGTCGGGCTCGCGCACGGTCGGAACGCCCACCACCTCGAGGTCGAAGCCGAGGTCGAGGGCGAGGCGGCGCAGCAGCGCGAGCTGCTGGTAGTCCTTCTCGCCGAAGAGCGAGACGTGCGGCTTCGCGGCGAGCCAGAGCTTGGTCACGACCGTGGCGACGCCGCGGAAGTGGCCGGGACGCGAGGCGCCGCAGAGCGGCTTCGACACGCGCTCCACGTCGACGAACGTCTGGTGGCCCGGCGGGTAGAGCGCCTCGGGCGCCGGGGCGAACACGACGTCCACCCCGGCCGCGCGACAGCGCTCCAGATCGGCCTCGAACGGGCGCGGATACGCGGCGAAGTCCTCGCCCGGTCCGAACTGCGTCGGGTTCACGAAGATGGAGACGACGACGAGATCGGCGCGCCGGCGCGCCTCGTCGACGAGCGCGACGTGGCCGTCGTGCAGCGCGCCCATCGTCGGGACGAGCGCGATCCGCCGCCCGGCCGCCCGCGCCCGGTCGGCCCACGCCTGCAGCGCCCTCGGCTCCCTCACGATCTCCATCAGCGGTAGCCGTGCTCGTCGCCGGGGAACTTGCGGTGGGCGACCTCGTCGGCGAACGCGCGGGCCGCCTGGGACGCGAGCGCTCCGAGCGCCGCGTACTGCTTCACGAAGCTCGGCGCGCCGTCGTGCAGGCCGAGGAGGTCGTGCATGACGAGCACCTGGCCGTCGCAGTGGACGCCCGCGCCGATGCCGATCGTCGGGATCGCGAGAGCGGAGGTGAGCTCGCGCGCGAGCTCGACCGGCATGCCCTCGAGCACGACGGCGAACGCGCCGGCCGCCTCGACGGCGCGGGCGTCGGCGAGCACGCGCTCGCGCCCGGACGCGGTCCGTCCCTGCACGCGGTAGCCGCCGAGCGCGTGGACCGACTGGGGCGTGAGGCCGACGTGGCCCATGACCGGGATCTGCGCGGCGACGATGGCCTCGATCTGGCGCGCGACCGCGACGCCGCCCTCGAGCTTCACCGCGTGCGCGCCGCCCTCCTTCACGAGCCGGATCGCGCTCCGCACGGCGTCCTCCGGCGAGACCTGGTAGGAGCCGAACGGCATGTCGGCGACGACGAGCGCCCGCCGCGCCGCGCGCGCGACGAGGCGCGTGTGGTAGGCGATCTCGTCGAGCGTCACCGGCAGCGTCGTCTCGAGCCCCTGCACGACGTTGGCGAGCGAGTCGCCGACGAGCAGCACGTCGATCCCCGCCTGGTCGAACAGACGGGCGAACGCGCCGTCGTAGGCGGTCAGCATCGAGAAGGGCCGCCCCTCGCGCTTGGCGCGCTGCAGGGACGGGGCGGTGACGCGGTGCTCGCGGGCCGAGGAGCGGGTGACCGTCGACATGCGGGGCTCCGGCGCCCCGTCCATCCGGTCCCGGAAACGAGAAACGCGCCTGCCGGGCGACCTGCGGGTCACCGGAGGCGCGGTGCGCGCGGGGGACCGGGCGCTCGCCCGGAGTCCCGTCCGATCGCCTCTTCCGCCTCCGTCTCGGTCCCTCGCGGGATCCGAGCGTGGGCTCGGGCGTCGTTCCTGTGTTCCGGCTCCGGTTGCCCGGGGCCTTGGGGGATCCGATGAGGATCGCAACTTGCGATTCCTCTCCGACGTCAAGCTATACGGCGCCGCGCGCGGGTGTCAAGCGGCGTCGAGCCGCGCGCGGACGGCGGGCGGCAGCCAGCGCGCGTCGAGCGCGCTGCCGGCGTGCGCGCGCAGCGCGCGGGCGAGCACGGCGATCCGCTCCTCCTCCGTCTCTTCCGCGACGAGCACGACGACGAGCTCGCCCCGCACGCGGCAGATGCCGCTCGCGAGCGGGCCGCCGTCCTCGCCGCCGGGCGCGGCCCGCACGCGCAAGCCCGTCTCCCGGGCGAGCGCCGCGAGCGCCTGGAGCAGCTCGGGCGGGGTCACGCGGCGGGCTCGAGCGCCGCGGCGAGCGCGCGCCAGGTCTCGGGCGCCAGCGTCTCGGCGCGCGCGCCGGGCGCGACGCCGAGCGCGGGGAGCCGCGCCGCCGCCGCAGCGAGCGCAGGCGCCGCGGCCCCCGCGTCGCGCAGCGAGTTCGCGAGCGTCTTGCGGCGGTGCGCGAAGCCGGCGCGCGCGAGCCGCTCCACGCGCGCGAGCTCCGCGGCGTCCGGCGCGTCCGGGCGCGGCGAGAGGAGCACGAAGCTGGACACGACCTGCGGCACGGGCCAGAAGCAGCGCGGGTGCACGTCGAGCGCGCGCTCCACGCGCGCGCAGAGCTGGTGCAGGACGGCGAGCGAGCCGTAGTCGCGCGCGCCGGGGCGCGCGAGCAGGCGCGCTGCGACCTCGCGCTGCAGCATCACCGACCAGCCGGCGAGGAGCGGGGCCGCGTCGAGCAGCCGCCGCAGGATCGGCGAAGCCGCGGCGTACGGGAGGTTCGCGACCACGCGCCGCGGCGGCGGCTCGGCGGCGAGGCGCGCCGCGAGGTCGACCTCGAGTGCGTCGGCGTGCTCGAGCGCCGCGTTCGCCGGCAAGAGCCCCTCTGCGCGCACGGCGCGCACGAGGCCCGCGTCGATCTCGAGCGCGACGACCGAGCGCGCCCGCGCCGCCACGGCGCGCGTCAGCACGCCGAGGCCGCAGCCGATCTCGAGCACGGTGTCGTCCGGCCCGACCTCGGCGAGCGCCGCGAGCTTCGCCGCCACGCGCTCGTCCGCGAGGAAGTTCTGGCCGAGGTCCTTGCGGGCCGCCAGCCCGTGCCGCTCGAGGAGCGCGCGGACCTCGCTCGGGGTCACCCGGCCGCCCGCGCCCAGGGCAGCTCGGCGAGCGGCACGCGCGAGAACGCGGTGAGGTCGAGGCCGTGGCGCTCTCCGCGCGCGAGGAGGCGCGCGCCCGCCGCCGCCACCATGGCCGCGTTGTCGGTGCAGAGCGCCGCCGGCGGAAAGCTCGCGTGGAAGCCGTCCGCGACCGCGGCGGCC
>DATAGA010000204.1:0-3500 GCA_036257215.1 Myxococcota bacterium | reverse complement strand
CGACGGTGGACGCTCGACGATCGCAACCCTCCGACGTTGCTGAGAGCTTGAACCTGGGTGGACGCCGGTGACACAGCGCCGCTCTAGGAAGCACATGCCGTGCGCGTGGCGGGCGCGGTAGCCTCGTCCGGAGCCCGGGTGGCGGAACTGGCAGACGCGGGCGACTTAAAATCGCCTGGCCCACGGCCGTGCAGGTTCGAGCCCTGCCCCGGGCACCGCGAACGCGGCCGCTAGAAGCCCTCGGCCGGGGCCAGCCGCTCGCGCACGCCGTCGAGCTCGAGCAGCTCCTCGAGGCAGTCGCGGTCGAGCAGCGTCACGCGCTGGTACGAGAGCTCCGGTCGCTCGAGCTCGAGGCGGAAGACCTCGACCGGCTCGCTCAGGATGCGTCGCACGCGCACGCTCCCGCAACCCCCCTCGCCGGCGAGCTCGAGGCGCAGCGAGTCGAGGATGCGCTGCACGCGCCGCGCACTGCGCAGCGCAGGGTGCAGCTGTCCCTCGAAGGAGCGGTTGCGGCTCGCGAGCTTGTACGCGCCGGGCATCTTCACAGCGCGCGGAGGATACCCCTGCGCCACCTTGCTGGGCAAGCGAAACGAGCGGCCACCGTCGGCGAGATCCGACGACCGCCGAGCCGACGGGCTATGCTCGACGGCGGTCAGCGCTCTGCGCGCGGAGCCGACTCGAGCAGGGGCGCGCTCGGAAGCTCGAGCGCGGTGTACTCGTTCGCGAGGAAGTCCTCGAGCGCCTCGAGCTGTTGCGGCGCCGCGCCGATGAACTCGACACCGATGCCGTCGCGCGGGGCCTCGTCGCGCGCGCCGAGCACGCGCTTCGACCACGCGACGCGCCCGACCGCTTCGAGAGGCGAGCCGTCCGGGAAGTGCATCTCGACCAGGATGCGCCGGCCGGGCGCGATCGTCTCGGCGGTGTGGATGAACAGGCCACCGCGCGAGAGGTTCACGCACACTTCGCGCGACGCGCGGTAGCACGGCCGTCCGCTGCGGGGGTCGATCTCCGGATCGATCGTCGAGATGCGAACCGGGAGCGTGACGGGGACGCGGGGGTGGCGCCGCTGGCGGCTGAACGGGTCGTCGCTCATGGTGGCCTCCGTCACATTCATCGCCCGCGCGCATGCGCAGCTTGAGCGCAGCCCGGGGCGGAACCCGGGTCGGTCGGGCTGGTTTCGCCCCGGCAGGGCGCCGCCGCGGCGCTCTCAAGCCCCAGGGCGGCCGGGTCGAAACGGGGTTCGGAGGGCGGCGGGGATGGAGACGGTCGCCGGTCAACGGGCGCTCCCGGTCGACGCGGCGTGGCGCGCGGCGCTCGGGCTCGCGGACGACGAGGTGCTGCGCCTGTGCGACCTCGGTCCGCGCACCGTGCTGCTCGAGCGCGTGAGCACCGGGGTCGACGAGTGGAAGGCGTGGCCGTTCGCGCCGACGCTCGCGGCCGACGTCGCGAGCTTCGCCGTGCAGGACGCCTTCGCCTGGCTCGAGCGGACCGCGAAGTCGGGCCTGCTCCACCTCGCCCACCGCGGCCACGCGAAGTGGGTCTGGCTCCACCGCGGCGAGGTCGTGTTCGGCTCTTCGAACCAGATGGTGGATCGCCTCGGCGAGTGTCTGCTCCGCGCCGGCGTCATCGACCTCGAGCAGCTGCGCGAGGCGGAGCGCTGCTACGCGCCGCCGGCGCGCTTCGGCAAGGTGCTCGTGGAGCGGGGCTTCCTGACGCCGCGAGAGCTGTGGAACGGCGTCAAGTACCAGGTCGAGGAGATCGTGCGCTCGCTGCTGCTCTACGGGGCGGGCCGGCTCTACTTCTTCGAGGGCGACCTCCAGCCCGACAACGTGGTGCGCCTCGCGCTCTCGACGCGCCGCCTCGTGGCCGAGGGTCTCCAGCGCAACGACGAGCTGCAGAAGTTCCTGCGCGTGCTCGAAGGCGAGCGCGTCGAGCTCGCCGCGTCCCCCGGCATCGACCCCCCCGTCGCGCGCAGCGAGCGCGCGCTGCTCGACGCCCTCCGGCTCGAGCGCCGCTTCGGCCCGCTGTGCGAACGGCTCGGCGTCGAGCCCGAGGCGGCGGCGCGTTCGGTCCAGCTGCTGCGCCTCATGGGCGCCGTGAAGCTCGTGCGCACCCGCGACGAGCGCGCCCTCGTGGCCGAGAGCGAGCTCGACGCCGAGGCCGGCGAGCGCGTGCGCGCGCGCGTCGAGCGGCTCACGAAGCTGCTCGGCGAGCTCGCCGCCCCGATCGTCGCGGTCGAGGGCGCTGCGCCGCTGCGCGAGCGCCTCGGTCACGCCCTCGACGAGCTGGCGGGCCGCCACCCGGAGCTCCTGGCGGGGGTGGAGCTCGGACCCTCCGCGACGCTCGACCCGGCGCCCCTCATCGAGCGGGCGCTCCGGCTGCCGACGCGCCCCGAAGAGGAGGTGGCGGTCGCTCTCGGCGAGCTCGTGGCCTACCTCGAGTTCGAGCTCAAGAACCACCCGCAGGTGCCGGACCCCGACGCGCTGCTCGAGGGGCTCTCGATCCTGCGCGCGCAGGCGCTGCGGGGCTGACCCGGTGGCCCTGGCCGGGCGCGCGCGGCAGAGCCCGCTCCGCGGCGGAGAGGCCGACCCTGTCGGACGCGCCTAGAGAAGCGGCCGGCCGGCGCGATACTGCCCCGCGTGGACGCAGAGCCCGTCGTCGGCTTCCACCCGGTCCGTGAGGCGCTGCGTGCACGCCGGCGCCGGCTGCGGCGCCTCGTAGTCCGCAGCGGCCTGCGCCGGCCCGAGCTCGGCGAGCTGCGGGGCCTCGCCCGGGCCGCGGGCGTCCCCGTGGAGGAGCTCGACGCCGACGCCCTGGCCCGGCTCGCGCCGGGCGCGCGCACGCAGGGGCTCGTGCTCGAGGCCGGGCCGCTCCCGCCCGTCCCGCTCGAGGAGCTCTTCGCCGCCGGGCCGGCCGGGGGCCGCTGCCTCGTCGCGCTCGACGGCGTCGAGGACCCGCAGAACGTCGGGGCGCTCCTGCGGGCGGCGGACGCGGCCGGCGCGAGCGGCGCCATCCTTCCGGAGCGCCACGCGCCGCCGCTCGGCGCGGCCGTCTCGCGCGCCAGCGCCGGGGCGCTCGAGCACCTTCCGATCGCCCGCGTCGTGAACCTCGCGCGCGCCCTGGGGCAGGCAAAGGAGCGCGGCTTCTGGGTCGTCGCCCTCGACCCTGAGGGGGGAGAAGACCTCTTCGCCGCCCCGGACCGGGTCTTCGAGGGCGACCTCGCCCTCGTCGTGGGCGGGGAAGAGCAGGGGGTGCGGCACGGGATCCGCCGGCTGGCCGACCACCGCGTGTCGATCCCGATGCGCGGCCGCGTCCACTCGCTCAACGTGGCCGCCGCGGCCGCGGTCGCCCTCTTTGAATGGGCACGTCGCCGCACACCCCGTGGGGCCGGCGGTCCCGGTTCCTAGAAAGCCCTTGCGTCTCCGCAGGTTACCCCGTAAACTCGCACGCTCCCCCACAGGCTGGCGTAGCTCAACTGGTAGAGCGGCGGATTTGTAATC
>DATAGA010000188.1:0-1744 GCA_036257215.1 Myxococcota bacterium | reverse complement strand
CTCGCCCGCAGGGAGCAGGACCGTGCCGCCACACGGGTGTGCTCGCTGCGGCAGCCCGGCCTCGAAGTCAGCGCGTGAGCCGGTGGGCCGCATGCGCAGCCTGCGTCCCGCGGCGCGCACCTCGATCTCGCAGCGCCCCGGCAGCCGTCCGTTCACGAGCGCCTCGTGTTCCGGCGCCCCGGGCGCGCGCAGCTCCGCAATCGCCGCGGACGCGCCCCGCTGCGGCGGGCCCGGCCGCAGCTCGAGCCGGAAACTCTGCCCGCGCAGCGGTGCCTCCAGCCTGACCACCCCCTCTGCCGAGACGGGCAGGAGCGGGCTGGGGCGGCCGTCGGCGCTGAGCCGCGCCGCGCGCGGCACGGGCGCGCCGGGTGCGAGGTCGAGCTCGATCCGCCCCACCGTCGCCGGCTCGCGGCTGCGCCAGGAAATCCATGGCGCCTGCCCGCGGCGAGCGTCCGCGCGCCAGGCACTGCGCGGATCGCCGTCGAAGGCGCGCGAGGCGCGGTGGCGCGGCAGGCCGAGAAGGCGGCCCGAGGAGTCGAGCCGCCCAGTCGCGTCCTCGCCCGCGAGGCGGTCGAGCACGTGGTCGGGCGCCGCCGGATCGACCGTGACCCACCCGTCTGCCGCGTAGAGGCGCGCTGCGGGCGGCGTGATGCGCCGCCGGAAGCCGCGCTCGGGATCACCCGGCTCGGCCACCAGCGGCGCCTCCTGGCTCTTGTCACGCGGGACCGAGCCGCGCTGCGGATCGAGCCGGGGCACGCGTCTGAAGGGCTCGTCACCGGTCTGGCGCGTGAAGACGTACGAGAGCGACGAGCGCTCGAGGCCGGCTCCCGCCAGTGCGCTCTCGAGCCGGCGCGGCGTGCGCAAGCGCTCGCGTGCCGAGACACCCGGAATGGACAGCTCGGCGATCGCGCCCGGCCCGTTTTCGCGCGCGGCGGGCCCGCGCACCTTCGTGATCGCAAGACGCAGCCCGCGCGCGTTGCGCAGCCCGAGATTCATGACCTGCCGCCCCGGCCGCACGGCAAAGCGGCGCCCGGCTATCTCCACCTCCGTCACCTCTGACTCGGATTCGCGCTGCGGGAGCAGCACCACATAGGGCACGTCGCGCGGCTCCTCGAACTCGACCTCGAGCCAGTGACGCTCCTCGTCGAGGTTGCGGTCCGCCGTCCACCAGGTGCCCGGGTCGCCGTCGAGGGCCGCGAACGGCCTGTGCTCGGGGAAGCTGGGGAAATTCGGCGACGCGGGCGAGCGCAGCGCCCGGACCCCCTCGTACTCGACCACGGTCTGGGCGTCCGGCCCATCCCCGAACGGGTCGAGCCGGGCTGCGTCGCGCGAGAGCGATTCGGCAGCCGCCTGCACCCGGCCGAAGCTCTGGCGAGCGCGGGAGGAGAGGTACGAGCGGCGGCGGTTCGAGTCCGTGACCACGAGCTCCGCGCCCCGACTCGCGGCACGCCGGATCGCGGCCGGCTGCAGGTCGGCCGCGTAGAGGGTCGCCCGGCCGGGGCCCACGCCGCCGAGCGAGGCCAGCGAGGCGAGGCCCTCCGCGGAGCCGTCCAGGAGTGTCTCCCCGCGCGCGGGCTTGACGCGCACGATGCCGCTCGCGCCCGCGAGGTCGTGCCGGCGCACCTGCGGCAGCGTCACGGGCGCCCCCGGCTCACCGGCCGGCGGCTCGAAGGCGCGCGGCGGGCCGTACGAGCGCGTCGGCGACGGCACGCCGCCGGCGCGCAGCGCGGCCGCGGCCTCGTAG
>DATAGA010000149.1:0-8302 GCA_036257215.1 Myxococcota bacterium | reverse complement strand
GCTAGGGGCCGATCCGCAGGACCCGCACGAGCGGCTCCTCCGGGTCCATCTCCCCCCGCAGATCGACCTCGCCGTGCACCGCCCAGAGGTTGTCGCCCTCCGGGTCGTGAAGGGCCTGGGCGACCTCGTAGCGACCCGGGCCGGTGGCGTTGAGCACGGCGTAGTGGGCCTTGCGCGCCTCGGGGTCGAACACGATGCGGCCGTGCTCGGCGAGGAACGGCGCCAGCTCGCGCTCGAAGCGCGCGGCGTCCCAGGGCTCGTCCGGGTCCTGCCGCACCGAGCGCGCCGCCTCCTCGTAGTCGCCCTCGGCGAGCGCCGCGACGAGCGCGCGCAGCTCCGAGCGCACGCGGGCGCGGAAGGCCCGCGCTGTGAGCGCGAGCGGAGCGCCGCTCGGCGCCGCGGGCGCGTCGCGGGGGACCGGCTTCGGGTGGAGCAGGCTCTCCCACTCCTCGAGCAGGCTCGAGTCCACCCGCGCGATCAGGGTCCGCAGGTACGCGAGGATGTCGTGCACCTCGTCGGTCTTGCGCGCGTCGGGCACGGAGCGCTGGAGCGTCGAGTAGACCTCGCCGAGGTAGCGCAGCAGGAGGCCCTCCGAGCGCTGCAGCTCGTAGTGCCGCACGAACGTGTCGAAGCGCTGGAAGCCCTCGACCATCTCGCGGGCGATCGACTTCGGGCGGATGCTGTCGCGCCCGACCCACGGGTGGCTCTCGGCGAAGATCGCGAAGGTGGCCTCGACGAACTCGAGGTTCGGCTTCGGGTGGGTCACCGCGGCGAGCCGCTCCTCGCGCTCCTCCCAGGGCACTCGCTCGGCCTTCAGCTTCGCGAGGAGCTCCCGCCGGAGCTTGCGCACCTGCGCGCGCAGCAGCGCCACCGGGTCCTCGAGCACCGCCTCGACGAGCGAGAGCACGTCGAGCGCGTAGCCGGGATCGTCGGGGTCGAGCACGGCGATCGCCTCGACCAGGTAGAGCGCGAGCGCCTGGTGCAGCGAGAAGTCGCGCTGGAGCTCCGCGTCGACGCGCACGCGCGAGCCCGCGCGCTCGGACAGCCGCTCGACGTGCACGATCCCCGCGCGCCGCAGCGACCGGAACAGCGCCGCCGCGTCGCGCCGCAGGCGGCGCCGGCGCGCGGCGCTCTCGTGCGAGCGTTCGATCAGGTCGGCGAGGACGGCGTAGCCGCCGCCGGCGCGGTCCTCGCGCTGGAGCACCGAGAGCAGCATCGCGTGGTCGACCCGGAAGTGCGGGACCAGCCGCTCGGGCGGGCGCGCGATCAGCTCGTCGAACGTCTTGCGCGTCCAGCTGATCTGCACCGGTCCGCCGTTCGCGCGCGGCGGCCCGAAGCGCCGCGCGCCGGGCCGCGCGCCGGGGCGGGGCGCCTTGCGGCGGCCGGCCGCCTCGCGCCGGCGGTTGTCGATCACGTGCTCGGGCGCCTGCGCGACGACGCTGCCCTGCACGTCGAAGCCGCGCCGACCCGCACGGCCGGTGATCTGCTTGAACTCGCGCGCCTGCAGCAGGCGCACCTTCTCGCCGTCGAACTTCGCGAGGCGGGTGAGCAGCACCGTCCGGATCGGGATGTTGACGCCCACGCCGAGCGTGTCGGTGCCGCAGATGACGCGCAGGTGCCCCTGCTGCGAGAGCTGCTCGACGAGCAGCCGGTACTTCGGCAAGAGCCCCGCGTGGTGGACCCCGACGCCGTGGGAGAGGAAGCGGCGCAGGTCCCTGCCGTACGGCGTGTCGAAGCGGAACTCGCCGAGCGCCTCGCCGATGCGCTGGCGCTGCTCGCGCGTCGCGACGCGCGCACTGGTCAGCGCCTGCGCGAGCTCCGCGCACTCGCGCTGCGTGAAGTTCACGACGTAGATCGGCGCGCGGCCCTGCTCGAGCAGCGCCTCGACGGTCTCGTGAATCGCGCTCTCGCGGTACTCGTAGTCGAGCGGCACGGGGCGCTGGTCCGACCAGACGTGGGCGACGTCCCGTCCGGTCTCCTCGCGCAGCTGCTCCTCGATCTCCGCGGTGTTGCCGAGCGTCGCGGACATGAGCAGGAACGTCGTGTGGGGCAGCGTGAGGAGGGGCACCTGCCAGGCGACGCCGCGCTCTCGGTCGCCGTAGTAGTGGAACTCGTCCATCACTGCGTACGGCGCGTCCGTGCGCTCGCCCTGCCGCAGCGACATGTTGGAGAGCACCTCGGCGGTGCAGCAGACGATCGGCGCCGCCCAGTTGATGCTCGCGTCACCCGTCAGCATGCCGACGTTCTCGGCGCCGAAGAGGTCGCATAGCGCGAAGAACTTCTCCGAGACGAGCGCCTTGATCGGCGCGGTATAGAACGAGCGCTTGCCCTCGCACAGGGCCTTGAAGTGGAGCCCGAGCGCCACGAGCGACTTCCCGGAGCCCGTCGGCGTGTCGAGCACGACGTGCTTGCCGGCGGCGAGCTCGAGCAGCGCCTCCTGCTGCGCCGGGTAGGGCTCGAGCCCCGTCTCGTGCACCCAGTCGAGGAAGCGGTCGAGGATCGCGCCCGCGTCGACGAGCGCCGCGCCCTGCGGCACGCGCCGCAAGAGCTCGGGGAGCGGGCGTGCCATCAGCCGTTCTTGGCGGCGAAGTCCTTCATGAAGGACACGAGAGCCTCGCAGCCCGCGCGCGGGAAGGCGTTGTAGAGGCTCGCCCGCATGCCGCCGGCCGAGCGGTGGCCCGCGAGGCCGTCGAGGCGCTGCTTCGCCGCCTCGGCCACGAAGCGCTTGTCGAGCTCCGGGGTCGGCGTGCGGAAGACGACGTTCATGAGCGAGCGGCTGCCGGGCGCGACCGGCGCGGTGTAGAAGTCCTGCCCGTCGAGGTAGTCGTAGAGGATGCGCGCCTTCTCGACGTTGCGCCGCTCCGCCGCCGCGAGCCCGCCTTCGGCCAGGAGCCACTTGAAGACGCGCCCCATCACGTAGACGCCGAACGTCGAGGGCGTGTTGTAGAGCGAGCCCTGCTCGGCGTGCGTGCGGTAGCGCAGCATCGTCGGCAGCTCGCGCACCGGCGGCTCGAGCAGGTCCTCGCGGATCGCGACGAGCGTGACGCCCGACGCCCCGAAGTTCTTCTGCGCGCCGGCGTAGAGCACGCCGTACTTCGAGAAGTCGATCGGGCGCGAGAAGAGGTCGCTCGACGCGTCGCACGCGAGCCAGGCTCCCGCCGGCGGCGTGGGCTCGGCGAGGAACTGCGTGCCGAAGATGGTGTTGTTCGAGGTGAAGTGCGCGTAGACCGGCCGCTCCGACCAGCGCAGCGCCTCGGGAGCGGGGATGTAGGTGTAGCCGTCCGCCTTCGACGAGGCGGCGACGTGAACGCTCCCGTAGTAGCGCGCCTCCTGCATCGCCTTCTGCGACCAGGCGCCGGTGTCGACGTAGTCGGCGACGCGGCCGTCCGGCAGAAAGTTCGCCGGCAGCATGAAGAACTGCGTCGACGCGCCGCCCTGCAGGAACAGCAGCTTGTGGCCGGCCGGGACGCCGGCGAGCTTGCGACAGTCCGCCTCCGCTTCGGCGATGATGCGCTCGAACACGGGGCCGCGGTGGCTGTGCTCGAGGATGCCGATGCCGCTCCCGGCCACGTCCCAGAGGTCGCGCTGCGCCTCGCGCAGGACGGACTCGGGCAGCACGGCGGGCCCGGGCGAGAAGTTGTAGGTGCGCTCGGTCATGGCGGAGGAATCGTCCGGACGGAGCGGGCGCGAAAGCGGGCCCGCGGGGCTGACTGGATAGCGCATCCGGGCTCGTCTGTCGGACGGCGCGCGCGCTGCGCGGAGCGCGGCGGAGCCGGCGCACCCGGCGCCGTCGGCTAGGTTCTCGCGCCCATGCAGCCGGTCGTCGAAACCGCCCTCGGCCGACTCCGTGGCGTCGAGCGCGGCGGCGTGCTCGTTTTCCGCGGTATCCCGTACGCCCGCCCGCCCGTCGGCGAGCTGCGGCTGCGCCCGCCGCAGGAGCCCGAGCCCTGGGGCGGCGTGCGCCACGCGACGCGCGCGGGCCGCTCGGCGCCGCAGCCGCGCCCGCTGCGCCTGCCCGGGCCGTTCGCCGGCATCATGGGCGGCGGCGAGCAGTCGGAGGACTGCCTCACGCTCAACGTCTGGACGCCCGGCGTCGGCGGCGCGCCGCGGCCCGTGCTCGTCTGGCTGCACGGCGGCGCCTTCGTGATGGGCGCCGGCACCGCGCCGATCTACTCGGGGCGCCGGCTCGCGCGCCGCGGCGACGTCGTCGTCGTGACCCTCAACTACCGCCTCGGCGCGTTCGGCTACCTGCAGCTCGGGCTCGTGGACGGCGCCCGCGCCGAAGACGTCGTGAACCTCGGCGTGCAGGACCAGATCGCGGCGCTCCGGTTCGTGCGGGACCACATCGCCGCCTTCGGCGGCGACCCGGCCAACGTGACGGTGTTCGGCGAGTCTGCCGGCGCGATGAGCGTCGGCGCTCTGCTCGGCGCCCCGGCGGCGCGGCCGCTCTTCCAGCGCGCGATCCTCCAGAGCGGGGCCGCGCACAACGTCACGAGCCCGGACCTCGCGGCGCGCGCGGCGGAGGCGCTGCTGCGTGAGCTCGGCGCGACGCCGCGCGACGCGCTGAAGACGCTGCGCGAGGCGCCGGTCGAGGCGCTCCTCGCCGCGCAGATGCGAGCGTCCCTCGCGCTCGGCCTCGGCCACGGCACGCTGCCCTGGCAGCCGGCCGTCGACGGGCGCGTCCTGCCGCGCCAGCCGCTCGACGCCGTGGCCCGCGGCGAGGCGAAGGGGATCCCCGTCCTCGTCGGCACGAATCGCGACGAGTGGAAGCTGTTCACGCTGTTCGACCGCAAGGCGCGCCGGCTCGACCGCGCCGCGCTGCGGCGCCGCGTCGCGCGCATCCTGCCCGGCAAGGACGACGAGGGCGTCGAGCACGCCGAGCGCGCGCTCGAGCTCTACGGCCGCACGGGCGACGGCGGCGCAGCGGGCACGCCGCTCGCGCTCTGGGAGGCGTTCCAGACCGACCGCATCTTCCGCTACCCCGCCGCGCGCCTCGCCGAGCTCCAGGCCCGCCACGAGCCGCGCACGTTCCACTACCTGTTCGACTGGACGCCGCGCCTCGCGCGCCGGCGCGTCGGCGCGTGCCACGGGCTCGAGATCCCGTTCGTGTTCGGCACGCTGCGCCACCCGGTGTTCCGGCTCCTGGTCGGCGGCGCGCGCGACGCGGGCTCGCTCTCGCGCACGCTGCGCGACGCGTGGACGACGTTCGCGCGCACGGGCGCACCGGCGGCGCCGGGGCTCGACCCGTGGCCCGCCTACGACGCGCGCCGCCGCGCGACGATGACCCTCGGCGCCGTTTGCGCCGTCGCACACGCGCCGGCGGACGACGAGCGCCGCTTCTGGGACCCCTTCCTCGGGCGGGTCTCCTAGGCTTCGCGCCCCCCAGCGCGGGCAGCTGCGCGCGAGTTGCCGGCGCGTTGCAGACAGGCGTCACCCGCCGGTGCGGCGCGGACACTCAGCAACGACGGTTCGGCGCAGGACGGGGACGCCGGACCGGGAGCTGGAGGAGTCGACGTGGACGCCGCGGTTTCGAAGGACCACTGCATTCCGAGCGCCTGGATCGTGCGCGGCCTCGCGCAGGCCGGCACGGTGCACAGCTGCAAGAGCTGCAACGCCCGCATGTTCGTGCGCTACGCGTCGGGGCTCTGCCCGCTCTGCTGGAACGGGCGCGGTCCGGAGCGCCTCGCGCGCGTGACGCAGGCCGCCGCCGAGCAGGCGCTCGCGGGCGTCCTCGACGACGCAGCCGGCGAGCTCGACGACGTCTGCGGCGCCCCGACGCTCGCGCTGCCGGTCACCGCCTAGGCGCCGCTCGCCTCCCCGCGCGGCGGCGGTACGCTCCGCGCGCGATGACGCCCGTCGTCTACCTGATCCGCCACGGCGAGACGGCGTACAACGCCGACCGCATCCTGCAGACGCCCGAGGTGCCGCTGTCGGAGCGCGGCCTCGAGCAGGCGCGCAGGCTCGGCGAGCGGCTCGCGGGCGCCGGCATCCGCCACATCCTCGCGAGCGACCTCCTGCGCGCGCACATGACCGCGCGCGTCCTCGCGGATGCCACCGGCGCCCCGATCGAGAGCGAGCCGCTCTTGCAGGAGCGCAACTTCGGCGACCTGCGCGGCACGCCCTACCGCGCGCTCGGCTTCGACCCGTTCGCGCCCGGCTACGCGCCCCCCGGAGGCGAGAGCATCCCCGCCTTCCACGAGCGCGTCGCGCGCGCGTGGGAGCGCGTCCAGGAGGTCGCCGCCGCGACGCCCGGTCCGCTCGCCGTCGTGACCCACGGCCTCGTCTGCCGCGACCTCGTCGCGCGCCACGTCGAGGTCCCGGCCGCGCTCGCCGCCCCCGCCGATCCGACGCGCTGGGAGAACACCTGCGTCACCGAGCTCGTGGGCCCACCGTGGCGCGTGCGTCTGCTCGCGTGCACCGCGCACCTCGCGGACGAACGCGCGAGCAGCGGCTCGGGCGCCGTCGCGTAATGGGGCCTCGCGCTCCGACGAGCGCTCGCGAAGGGCCTAGGCGATCGCCTTCGCGTCGCGCAGCGCCTTCAGGTCCGCGGCCGAGAAGCCCCACGCCAGAAGCGCCTCGTCGGTGTGCTGGCCCGGGTGGGCGGGAGGGCCGGAGATCTCGGGAGCGGTCCGGCTGAAGCGCGGCGCCGGGGCCGGCTGCAT
Source organism: Myxococcota bacterium (assembly GCA_036257215.1). Classification (GTDB taxonomy): domain Bacteria; phylum Myxococcota_A; class UBA9160; order UBA9160; family UBA6930; genus DATAGA01. The sequence continues at coordinate 1,640 of DATAGA010000149.1, read as the reverse complement.
GCGGCCCGCGACCTCGACGAACGTGCGGCGCGCGACGTTGTGGGGGTGCGCGTACGCCTCGTCCATCGTGAGGACGGGGGCGAAGCAGACGTCCGAGCCCTCCATGGTCTCGCACCACTCGTCGCGCGTCTTCGTCTTGAAGAGGGCCGTGAGCCGCGCCTTCATCGCGGGCCACTGCGCGCGGTCCATCTGGCGCGGGAGCTCCTGGCCCTCGAGCCCGGTGCGCTTCAGCAGCTCGGCGTAGAACTGCGGCTCGATCGAGCCGATCGAGACGTACTTCCCGTCCTTCGTCTCGTAGGTCTCGTAGAAGTGCGCGCCGGTGTCGAGCAGGTTCGCCCCGCGCTCGTCGTTCCACATCGGCGTCTGGCGGAACGCGTGCATCATCGTCATGAGCACGGCGGCGCCGTCCACCATCGCCGCGTCGACGACCTGGCCGCGCCCGGAGCGCGCGCGCTCGACGAGCGCGCACGCGACGCCGAACGCGAGCAGCATCCCGCCGCCCCCGAAGTCGCCGACGAGGTTCAGCGGCGGGAGCGGCTTCTCGCCGGCGCGCCCGATGTGGAAGAGCGTGCCGGCGAGCGCGATGTAGTTGATGTCGTGGCCGGCGGCGTGGGCGATCGGGCCCTCCTGGCCGAAGCCGGTCATGCGGCCATAGACGAGGCGCGGGTTGCGCGCGAGGCAGACGTCGGGGCCGAGGCCGAGCCGCTCCATCACGCCCGGGCGGAAGCCCTCGAGCAGCGCGTCGGCGCGCTCCACGAGGCGCAGCACCGTCTCGATGCCGCGCTCGTGCTTCAGGTCCACCCCGACGCTGCGGCGCCCGCGGTTGAGCAGGTCGAACGGCGGCTCGGGCGGCGGCCCGGCGGGGACGCTCTGGGCGCGGTCGATGCGCAGCACCTCGGCGCCCATGTCGGCGAGCATCATCGCGGCGAACGGGCCCGGCCCGATGCCCGCGATCTCGAGCACGCGGATCCCCTGCAGCGGTCCTGCCATGGCGAGGTCACCTCCGGCCAGCGCGTAGGAGCGCGTAGGATAGGGCGCGGTCGCGGCCGGGCACCGTCGCGCCGCGCTCGCGCGCGGGCCCGCGTCCCGTCGCGTCCCGCGCCCATTCCTTCACCGAGACTGCGCGCCCGCGGGGCACTTTGGGATCCTTGTCACAGTCAGGGGTCCACCGGTTCGTCGAGACTCGGTGCATGATCACACGCGCCGCCCTCCCGTTCGCCCTCGCCTTCACGGTGTTCGCCAGCGCGGGGAGCGCCCAGGCCGAAACCAGCGTGGCGATGCTGACGCGGCCGGGCGCAGCGGAGGCGGCGGACGAGGGGCCGAGCCTCTCGGCGCTGCGCGCGGCGATCGCCAGCGAGGCCCGCCACCTCGGGGTGAGCGTGCGCGACAGCATCACCCACGCGGTGGCCCGCGCGGCCCGCGAGCAGGGCCTCCCGGCCTTCCTGCTCGTGGCCCTGATCGCGCAGGAGAGCGGCTTCGATCCGCAGGCCGAGAACGCCGGCGCGCTCGGCCTCATGCAGGTGCGCCCCTTCGTCGCCCGGGACTACGCGCGCCGCCGCGGCCTCGCCTGGAAGGGCGAGGCGTCGCTGCGCGACCCGGCGCACAACGTTCAGCTCGCGAGCGGCTACCTCGGCGAGCTG
>DATAGA010000143.1:0-2135 GCA_036257215.1 Myxococcota bacterium | reverse complement strand
GGGTGGAACGGGCCGGAGCGGAACGCCTGCGCCTGCGCCGCCTGGATCCCGAGCCCGAGGTGGATCACGGCGTCCACGCCAGGGTGCGCGCACAGGAGGTCGAGCACCTGCGGGATCGTGTCGCGCGTCTCGCCGCCGGCGAGGTCGACCGGGTTCCCCCGGCTCCAGCGCGGCGGCACGAGCCCGTCGATCGCGCCGCGCAGGTCGTCGGGCAGCGGGACGAGCTCGAGGCCGGCGGCGGCGCAGGCGTCGGCGGCGAGGACGCCCCAGCCGCCGGCGGTCGTGAACACGACGGTGCGCCGTCCGCGCGGGAGCGGCTGCGTCGCGAAGCTCGCCGCCCACTCGAACGCCTGCTCGACGGTCGGGGCGCGCAGGGCCCCGACCTGGCGGCACAGGCCGTCGAACACCCGGTCGTCGCTCGCGAGCGAGCCCGTGTGGCTCGCGGCCGCGCGCTGGCCCTCGGCCGCGGCGCCGCCCTTCACGAGCACGACGGGCTTCGCCGCCGTCGCGCGCTCGAGCGCACGGCGCAGCGCGCGGCCGTCGGGCACGCCCTCGAGGTAGAGCAGCGCGACCACGGTCTCCGGGTCGGCGGCGAAGTACTCGAGGTAGTCGCCGACGCCGAGCTGCGCGGAGTTTCCGGCGGAGACCGCCTTCGAAACGCCGATCCCGGTGAGGCAGGCGTAGTGCAGGAAGCTCGACACGAGGTTCCCGCTCTGGCTCGCGACGCCGATCCGCCCCGGCGGCGGGTAGGGCGCGACGATCTGCGCGCACATCGACTCGGCCGTCGAGACGACGCCCTGCCCGTTCGGTCCGGCGACGACCATGTCGAGCTCCTCGGCCGTCGCCACGAGACGGTCCTGGAGCGCGCGGCCTTCCGGACCCGCCTCCGCGTAGCCGCCGCTCGCGACGAACGCCGCGCGCACGCCGCGCTTCGCGCAGGCGCGCAGCAGCTCCTCGTTCGCCTGGTTCGGCGTGCAGACGAAGACGAGGTCCGCCTCGCCTTCGGGTACGAGGGCGACGTCGCGCAGCGTCGACTCGCCCAGCACCTCGGCGCCCTCGCGGTTCACCGCGAACACGCGCCCCCGGTAGCCGTAGCGGCGCAGGTTGTGGAGCGCGACGAAGCCGAACTTGCCGGGATGGCTGGAGACGCCCGCGACGACGACGCCGCGCGGGTGGAAGAGCGGGCGCAGCCGCGCGAGCACCTCGGCGTCGCTGCGCGCGGGCGGCGAGGACGCGGGCGGCGCGGGCTCTGCGAGCTCGACCAGCGCGTCGACGGCGACCGGGCGCCCGCCGGAGACGATGAGCGGGTTCAGGTCGACGCTCGCGACGTCGGGGCGCTCGTCGGCGAGGCGCGCAAGGCCGAGGAGGACGTCGGCCAGCGCGTCCGGGTCGAGCGCCGGCTCGCCGCGGAAGGGCCGCGTGAGGAGGTGGCCGGCGCGCAGCCGCCCCGCGAGCCGGCGCGCCTCGGCGCGGTCGAAGGGCACGGACGCGAACACGGCGTCTCCGAGCGCCTCGGTGAGGATGCCGCCGAGGCCGAGCAGCACGCACGGCCCGAAGCTCGGGTCGCGCACGAGCCCGGCGATGAGCTCGCGCCGGCCGCGCACCATCTCGGCGACGAGAAGCTGAACCGGTCCGTCGTCGGGGCGCGCCTTCGCGAGCAGCTCCGCGCCCGCCTCGCGCACGGCGGCCGCGTCGGCGCGCCCGAGCCGCACGAGGTCGCGCTCCGTCTTGTGCGCGATGGCATCGCCGCAGAGCTTCACCGCCACCGGGAAGCCGATCTCCGCTGCGGCACGCGACGCGTCGTCCGCGGACGCCACGACGCGCTCGCGAGCGAACGGAATGCCGTAGCCGGCGAGCAGCTGCTTCGAGGCCGCCTCGGAGAGCGTGCGGCGGCCGGCGAAGGGGGCGTCGGAACGCGTCATGGGGGTCGCCGATGCTACGGACCCCCCCGAGCCGACGCCATGGCGCATCCTTTCGGCGCTCCCGTTCGTCCTGGAAGAGGCGACCCACTCGCGCGAGGAGAGCCGACCCGTGACCGACCGCGCCTTTCCGAAGCCGCTGCAGGAGGAGCTCCAGCCGGCCTGGGGCCACTACGCCGACTACCTCGCGCCCCACCGCCCTGCCCTCCACCGCTA
>DATAGA010000093.1:0-3562 GCA_036257215.1 Myxococcota bacterium | reverse complement strand
GACCGGCACGCCCATCAGCGCCGCCGCCGGCCCGTCGTACGAGACGGCGCGCATCGCGCGGCCGTAGCGCGTGCGCATCACCACGAACTCGAGGAGCGCCATCAGCGTGAAGGCGGTCGCGAGCACGACCGCCTGGATGTTCGAGATCGCGACGCCCCCCACGCGCGCCAGCTCGCGCGACTCGAGCAGCGGGGGGAAGTACTTGGGATCGGCGCCGAAGACGAGCTGGCCCGCGTTCTGCAGCAGGAGCGACACGCCGATCGCGGTGATGAGCGGAGCCAGGCGCCCGGCGCCGCGGAGCCGGAGCGGGCGGTACGCGACGCGCTCGATCACGGCGCCGAGCACGCCGCACGCCAGCATCGCGACGAGGAGCGTCGCGGCGAGGCCGAACGGCGACGGCTCGCTCGCGAAGCCCAGCGCGTGGGCCGCGTAGTAGCCCGTCATCGCGCCCACCATGTACACGTCGCCGTGGGCGAAGTTGATGAGCTTCAGCACCCCGTACACCATCGTGTAACCGAGGGCGATCAGGGCGTAGATCCCACCCCATGTGACGCCGTTCAGCAGCTGCTGGAGGAAGTTCTCCAACGCGGCCGGTCACGAGGCGGGGACGGAGCGGTAGAAGCGGAACTTGCCGCCCTCGATCTTCAGCACGACCGCGTCCTTGCGCGCGTTGCGGTCGGGGTCGATCGTGATGCGTCCGGTGACGCCGTCGTAGTCGCGCGTCGCCGTGAGGGCGTCGCGGAGCGCCTCCCCCTTCGTGTCGCCGGCCCGCGTCAGGGCGTCGGCCAGGATGCCCGCGGCGTCGTAGCCGAGCGCAGCCATGGCGTCCGGCACTTCGCCGTGGGCCTTGCGGTAGCTCTCCACGAACGCGCGCACCTTCGGGCTGTCGGAGTCCGCCGCGTAGTGGTTCGAGAAGTAGTAGCCCTCGACCGCGCTGCCGCCGATCTCGAGCGTCTTGGCGGAGTCCCAGCCGTCGCCGCCGAGGAGCGGGACGTTGAGCCCGAGCTCGCGCGCCTGCTTCGCGATCAGGCCGAGCTCCGTGTAGTAGCCGGGCACGAAGACGGCGTCCGGGTTCGCACCGCGGATGGTCGTGAGCTGGGCGCGGAACTCGATGTCGCCGCTCGTGTAGCGCTCGTCGGCGACGATCTCGCCGCCGAGCTCGGTGAACTTCTTGCGGAAGAAGTCCGCGAGCCCGACGGAGTAGTCCTGCTTGAAGTCGAAGAGGATCGCGACCCGCTGCGCCTTCAGCTCCTCGCGCGCGAAGCGCGCCATCACCGAGCCCTGGAACGGATCGATGAAGCAGGTGCGGAAGATGAAGTCGCCGACCTCCGTGACCTTGGGGTTGGTCGAGGCGGGCGAGATCATCGGGATGCGCGCGCGCTGGGCCTCGGGCGCCGCGGCGAGCGAGCGCGACGACGCGACCTCGCCGAGGAGGGCCGTCACCTGGTCGCGCTGGAGCAGCTTCTGCGCCGCGGTGCGCGCTTCCTCGGTGATCGAGCGGTCGTCCTCGGAGATCACCTCGAGCGGGCGGCCCAACACGCCGCCGCGCGCGTTGATCTCGTCGACCGCCATGCGGATGCCGCGGTCGGTGCTCTGGCCGAACGTCGCGGTGTCGCCCGTGAGCGACGCGTAGTGACCGACCCGGATCGGCTCCTTGGCCGCGGCGGCACCGGGCGCGCCTTGCGGCTCGTCGCGCCCGCACCCGAGGCCGAGCCCGAGCGCCGCCGCCAGCCCGAGCGCGCCGAGCGCGCGAGCGACCGCGCCGGCGGTGCGGCGCGCTGCACGACCGCGCGCCCCGGGCTGCGCGCAGCTCTCCCGTTCCACCCTCGCCATGGCCTGCCCCCCTCGGCGCTAAGTATCACCCGCGGGAATCACCGGGCAAGGCGGCCCCGGCGCCGGCCGGCCGCGGGCCGGGTGGGTGCGTCAGGCGACCGCTTCGCGGCTCCGGCGCGCGCGCAGGTACTCGACCACGATGGGCATCACGGAGATGACGATGATCGCCACGATCACGATGTGGAAGTTGCGCTTCACGGTCGGGATCTGGCCGAACCAGTAGCCGGCGCCCAGGAACGAGAGCACCCACACCAGGCCGCCGACCACGTTCCAGCTCGCGAAGTAGCGGTACGGCATGCGTCCGATGCCGGCCACGAAGGGCGCGAACGTGCGCACGATGGGGACGAACCGCGCCAGGAAGATCGTCTTCCCGCCGTGGCGGGCGTAGAACTGCTGCGTGCGCAGAAGGTGCTGCTTGTTCAGGAAGCGCGAGCTGTCGCTCGTGAAGACGGCGGGGCCGGCGTAGCTCCCGATCCAGTAGTTGAGCGCGTCCCCACTCACGGCCGCCACGACGAGCAGGAGCGCGAGCGTCGGGAGCGCCAGCGGCGAGCCGTCGAGCGCGCACAGCGCCCCCGCCGCGAAGAGCAGCGAGTCGCCCGGCAGAAAGGGCGTCACGACGAGCCCGGTCTCGCAGAACACGATCAGGAAGAGGAGCGCGTAGAGCCAGGGCCCGAGCACGCCCGCCCACTCGGTCAGGTGGGCGTCGAGGTGCAGGAAGAGGTCGACGAGCTGCGCGACGGCGTCCAAGGGTCCCCCCGCGAAACCGGGAAGGCGTACCCCATCCCTCTCGCCTTCTCAAGACGCCCGCTGCCTTCTCGGGGCGCGGCCCGACCTTCTCGAGGGGCGCGTGGCGGCGGCGGGGGCCGGCACTACCCTGCCGCCGGTGTCGCGCGGCCTCTCGCTCCGCATGCTGCTCGGGTTGGCGCTCGGGGCGGGTCTCGGGGCGGCGGCGCACGCCGCGCTGGATCCCGCTGCGCTCGAGTCCTTCGTCGCGAACGTGACGGAGCCCCTCGGGAAGATCTTCCTGCGGCTGCTCTTCATGCTCGTGCTCCCGCTCGTCGTCGCGGCGCTCCCGCTCGGCGTCGCCGGACTCGGCGACCTGCGCGCGCTCGGCCGCGTGGGCCTGCGCACGCTGCTCTACACGGTCGCGGTCTCCGCGATCGCGGTCGTCCTCGGCGTCACGCTCGTGAACACGCTGCAGCCCGGTGCCGCGGTGGACCCGGCGGTCGCGGAGCGGCTGCGCGCGGGCGCGCCGGCGGCGCCCGCGGTCGGCGCGACCGGCGTCGAGCTGCTCGTCCGGCTGGTGCCCTCCAACGTGGTGCAGTCGATGGCCGAGGGCGACCTCCTCGCGGTGATGGTGTTCGCCCTCTTCCTCGGCGTCGGCCTCGCGGCGGTGCGCACCGGGCCGGCGCGCCGGCTCGAGGAGGCGCTGCAGGGCCTCTACGACGTCGTCATGTGGCTGCTCGAGGCGGTGATCCGGGTCGCGCCGCTCGGCATCGCGTGCCTCGTGTTCACGCTCACCGCGCGACTCGGGCTCGACGTCCTTCGCCAGCTCGCCGCGTACGTCGCGGTCGTCGTCACCGGCCTCGCGATCCACCAGTTCGTCGTGTACTCGCTGAGCGTGCGCTGGCTCGGGGGCATGAGCCCCCGCACCTTCTTCCGGGCCATCCGCCCCGCCATGCTCACGGCGTTCTCGACCGCGTCCAGCAACGCGACGCTCCCGACGGCC
>DATAGA010000021.1:0-3387 GCA_036257215.1 Myxococcota bacterium | reverse complement strand
GCGACGGAGCGCATCCAGCTCGGCACCGCGATCGCCGTCGCGTTCCCGCGCAGCCCCATGGTGGTGGCGAACGTCTCGTGGGACCTGCACACGCAGTCGCGCGGCCGCTTCGTGCTCGGCCTCGGCGCGCAGGTGAAGGGTCACAACGAGCGGCGCTTCAGCGTCCCCTGGACGGCGCCCGTGCCGCGGCTGCGCGAGTACGTCGAGTCGCTGCGCGCCATCTGGCGCACCTGGGAGAAGGGCGAGCCCCTCGCCTACGAGGGCCGGCACTACCGCTTCACGCTCATGACGCCCGAGTTCTCGCCGCCGGGCACCGGGCTGCCGCCCATCCCCGTCACGATGGCCGCGGTCGGGCCGGGGATGCTGAAGCTCGCCGGACGCGTCTGCGACGGCGTGCGCCTGCACGGCTTCGCCACGCGCGCCTACCTCGAGCAGGTCGCGCTGCCGCAGGTGACCGAAGGGCTCGCCGCCGCGGGCCGCGACCGCGCGAGCTTCGAGTGCTGGGGCGGCGGCTTCATCGCCACCGGGCCCGACGCGGACGCAGTGCGCAAGCAGATCGACGAGATCCGCTATCGCATCGCCTTCTACGGCTCGACGCGCAGCTACCACGTCGTGTTCGCGGTGCACGGCTGGGAGGAGCTCGGCATGAAGCTCCACCAGATGTCGAAGCAGGGCCGCTGGAACGAGATGGCGCGCGAGGTCCCGGACGAGGTCGTGCACACCTTCGCGGCGGTCGGGACCTACGGCGAGATCGCGAAGGCCATCGAGGCCCGCTTCGGCGGCGTCACCGACAGCGTGGCGCTCGGCTTCCCCGGCAGCACGCCCGCCGGCCTCGTCCGCGAGGTCGTGCAGGACGTGCGGCGCATCCCGTGCGCGTTCCGCGCGTTCCCGGGGCACGCCGCGTAGACGCGCGCGGTCAGCCGAGCTCGTAGCGGAAGCAGCGCACCCGCTCGCGGCGCTCGGCGTCGTAGCTCGCCCACTTGCTGGCGGGTACCTCGTCTTGCGAGACCGCGGCGAAGCCCTGGCGCAGGAAGAAGGCGCCGACGCGGTCGGACGTCGTGCAGGCGAAGACGTACGCGCGGCCCTGCTCGCGGGCGAGCGCGAGGCTGAAGGCGACGAGGTGGCCGCCCACGCCCTCGCCCACGAACCGCGTCACCGTGTAGAGCGACGCGAGCTCCGCCGCCTCGCCGTGGTCGAGCAGCGCTGCGATCCCGGCGAGATGGCGGTCCTCGACGAACGCGCCGAAGCCGCCGGCGAGGATCTCGTCCACGTCCTCGGCGCTGCGCGGCGCGAGGTAGCCCTCCGCGGCGCCGCGGCGGACGAGGTCGTGCGCGGCGTCGAAGTCGTCGATGCCGAGGTGACGCACCTGCACGTAGCGCTCGCGCGTGAAGAGCGTCCCCGAGCCGGCGTAGCTGAAGAGCTCGTCGTCGAGCGCGTCGAGGCTGCACACGTTCACCGCGGGTACGCCGGCGCGCAGCGTCGTCTCGACCTCGCGCCAGAAGCGGGTGCGCGGGTCGTCGGGCCGCGCGTCGCTCGCGGCGAGGAACTCGGTCAGCTCGCCGAGGTGGACGAAGGAGTGGCGCTGACCGCTCCGGTCGACGAGGCCGCCGGCGCGGTCGAGCCACACGAGCTTGAAGACGCCGAGGCGCTCGGCGACGTCGCGACAGCCTTCGGGAAAACGTGCGAACGCGCCGAGCGCGACCACCACGCGCCCGTCCGCCTGGAGCCGGCGCCACACCTCGGCCTCGAGCCGCGGGGTGGACTCGGCCAGCGCCTCGGCGCCGAGGAGCTCCGCGGCCGGGGTGGCGCGATGCGCGATCACGACCACCCGGGCGCCCCCCTCGAGCAGCTCGTTCACGACCGGGACCAGCTTGGCTGCCTCGGGCTCGTAGGCCCGGGGCAGCGTGATGGCCAGCGTCCGCCCCCGGAACTCCCGCCGGTAGAACTCGCGCTCGGAGAACCCGCCGTCCGCCGGGGGCGGCGAGGCCGGGCCCGGGGGCGGCGGGGACGCCGGCGGCTCGGGATCGGGGTCGGCCATCGCGCGCAGTGTCGCGGATCGGGGCCGGGCGCCAATGGGGCCGGGCGCCCCCGGAGCGGGCGCGAAAACGCCCGCTCCGGACGTCTCCGCCCGTCACTGGGCGGCGGCGGGATACCACTCAACGCCGAGTCCCGTCCACCCGATAGGGTAGGGGCGCGCCCTCGTCGGGCCGGCCCTGGGAGGGGTGCGGACCGCGAGGCGAAAAAATGCTGGTCATTTGCGCGCGGGCGCGAGAAGATAGGCGCCGCCCGCGGCCCCCCCGGGCAAGAAAACCGGGGAGTGGGCCGTTCGCCGTCGGACGTCGCGCGCCCCATGCCGTTCGTCGATCGGGTCGGGGTGCAACTGTTCCCCCGCGGGCGGCATCGAAGCTGGCTACGTGACACGCATTCCGAAGAACGTCGTTCAAGGGCCCGAGAGGTAGCTTGGTGAAGTTCGATGAGCCGTTCGAGGTGGCCACCCGCGACGAGCCCCGCCGGCAGCCCGGCGGCGGCCAGACCGGAGCCCTGCCCGCCGAGGATTTCGAGGCCGCGCGCGAGCGCCGGCCGCTCGAGTCCTACTTCCAGGAGATCGGCGGGACCCGCACGCTCAAGCGCGAGGAAGAGGTCCAGCTCGCGAAGGAGCTCGAGGCCGCGACGGGTGCGCTGCGCGGGGCGCTGTTCTCGCTCGCGCTCTCCGCGCGCCACGTCGTCGCGCGCTGGGACGCGCTGCGCGCGCTCTCGCACACGGGCGCGAAGCTCTCCGAGTCCGCGGGCGACGAGGAGACCGGCGAGATCGCGGCGCGCGTCGAGCGCGCCGTCGCGCGGCTGCGCCGCCAGCTGAAGGCGCGCGACGCCGCCGCGTCCGAGAACCCGCCGAAGGCCGCGGCGCTGAAGCGCATCGACGCCGCACTCGCGCGCGACCTCGAGAGTGCGCAGCTCTCGCTCGCGCTCCTTGCCGAGCTGCGCCAGCGCGCGCTGCGCATGGCGCGCGAGATGCGCGCCGCGCGCAAGGGCAGCAAGCGGCTCTCGGAGCTCGAGTTCGAGGCGGGCCTCCCGCGCGATCCCTTCATCCAGCGCGCCGTCGAGCTCGACGACGCGCAGGAGTGGATGACGCGGGTAAAGAACCGCTTCATCGAGCACAACCTGAAGCTCGTCGTCGCGATCGCGAAGGACTACCGGAACCTCGGCCTCTCCTTCCCGGACCTGATCCAGGAGGGAAACCTGGGCCTGATCCGGGCGGTGGAGAAGTTCGACCACCGGCGCGGCTTCAAGTTCTCGACCTACGCCGTGTGGTGGATCCGCCAGGCCCTCGTGCGCGCGATCCAGAACCACTCGCGCACCATCCGGCTGCCGTCCCACGTGCACGACCGG
>DATAGA010000008.1:0-2354 GCA_036257215.1 Myxococcota bacterium | reverse complement strand
CACGGTCGCGAGGAGGCCCGCAGCGCTCGCGGTGACGAGCACGAGGGTCGTGCGCGGAGGCGGCTCCTCGAGCGTGCGCAGCAGCGCGTTCTGCGACTCCTGGTTCAGCCACTCGGCGTCCGCGAGCACGGCGACCCGCGGGCCGCCCTCGTTCGAGCGCAGCCGCAGCTCGGCCTGTAGCGCGCGCACCTGGCCGATACGCACGCGGGTGTCGTCCGCGCCGCGCTCGACCCAGAGGAGATCCGGGTGGTCGCCCACGTGGCGCAGCAGCGGGCCGCTCTTCCCGGTTCCGTCGAGCGGGATCTCCTCGCGGCCCGCGCTGCGCCGGCAGCTGCGGCACGCCTCGCAAGGTCGAGTCGGACCAGCGGCGGCCTCGCGGCTGCGCTCGGCCGGGCGAGCCTCGCACGCGAGGGCGCGGGCAAACCAGAGCGCGGTGTCCCGCGGCGCGCTGCCGGGTCCGGAGAAGAGGTAGCCCGAGTGGACGCGCCCGCTCTCGAGCTGGCGCGCGAGCTGTGCGCGGATGGCCTCACCCGCCTCCATGGTCGGGCGAGTCTCCCGGACCGGGGCCCGGGGGGCAAGCCGAGCCCGCGAACGGCCGGCGCGCCGCGCACCCGCCGCCGCGCGCCCTTCCGCCGGAAGCTGCGCGCGTGGCTCAAGTCCGCGAAGAGAGGCGCCGACACGGTCCGCGAGGGCGCAGGCAGCGCCCGCGAGGAGGCAGCTTCCATGGCGTTCGGGCGCAAGGACGAGACCCCGGGGACGAACGGCGGGCCCGGCGGTCTCACCGCCTTCATCGATCAGGGCTCCGAGTTCGAGGGCAAGCTCTCGTTCAAGGACACCGTCCGGATCGACGGCACGTTCACCGGCGAGATCAAGAGCGAGAACACGCTGATCGTGGGCGAGACGGGCGAGATCCACGCGCAGGTCCACTCCAAGGCGGTGCTCGTGAGCGGGACCGTCGTCGGCGACATCTTCGCGACCCAGAAGCTCACGCTGCACAAGACCGCGCGCGTGCAGGGCAACGTCGAGACGCCGTCGCTCGTCGTCGAGGACGGCGCGATCGTGAACGGCCAGGTGAAGATGACCCGGCCCGACGTCATGCCGCTCAAGGCGGTCGACGGAGTCCGCTGACCGCCAGCGCGCGTCACGGCACGCGTTCGCCGGCTCCGTCGGCTAGCGGCGCGGCAGCACGAAGCGGCGGTGGAGCAGCTCGACGACGAGGGCGTCGGGCTGGGAGCGCACGCGCAGGCCGGGCTGGCGCACCCGCGTCGCGGCTTGGAAGACGGTCCGGGGGGACGCCTCCACCCGGCCGATCGCGGCGCTCTCGGGGCCGAGCTCGAGGACGCAGGGTGCGTCGCAGGCAGGGCAGGCGAGCGGCGCCCAGGGGCCGCTGCGCTCGCTCGTGCGAGCGGCGTCGAGCAGCACGAGCAGGTCGTGGCGCCGGCCGCAGGCGGGGCAGGGTAGGCGGCGCAGGTCGGCGAAGTCCATGGAGCGGACGGATCGGTGCGCTGGGCCCGCCGCTGGAGCCCAGCCCCGGGCGCGGCGCGCTGGACCGGCCGCGCGGCCCGGCGTGCGGCCTCGCTGGAGCGCGCGGGGCGGGTAGCCTCTCCGGTCATGCACGTGACCGTTCTGCTCTTCGGCTCGCTGCGCGAGGCGACCGGCGCCAAGGAGCTCGCCCTCGAGCTCCCGGAGCACGCGACCGTGGCCGAGCTCGGCCGGCTCCTCGCCGAGCGGCTCCGCGGCTTCGATGCGCTGCGCGTGCGCGCCCGCACCTCGGTGAACCAGCGCCTCGTCGACGCGGGCCACGTCCTGCGCGACGGCGACGAGGTGGCCTGGCTGCCGCCGGTCTCGGGCGGTGCGGACGGCCGCTGCCGGCTCTCGAGCGAGCCGCTCGAGCCCGCCGCGGTGGAGCAGCTCGTCGCCGGTCCCGACTGCGGCGGCGTCGTCACGTTCACGGGCGCCGTGCGCGACCACGCGCGCGGCCGCTCGATCCGCGAGCTCGAGTACGAGGCCTACCCGGGCATGGCGGAGTCCGAGATGGACGCGATCTGCGCCGAGGCCGCCGAGCGCTGGCCGGGAGCCCGCGTCGCGATCGCCCACCGGGTAGGGCGGCTCGCCGTCGGCGAGCTCGCCGTCGTCGTCTCGGCCGCCGCGCCGCACCGCGCGGAGGCGTTCGCCGCGTGCCGCTACGCGATCGACACGCTGAAGGAGCGCGTGCCGATCTGGAAGAAGGAGATCGCCGTCGACGGGGAGTACTGGGTCGAGGACCACGCGTGAGCGAAGGCCTCCACGGCCACCGGCGCGACGCGCCGGCGCGCGTGCCGACCGCGGTCTTGACGGTGAGCGACACGCGCACG
>DATAGA010000646.1:0-3871 GCA_036257215.1 Myxococcota bacterium | reverse complement strand
AGTTCCGCGACGCCGCGGACCTCGGGCTGACCGGCGTGCAGCAGGCGTTCGTCGAGGCGATCGTCGCGACGGGAACGCCGGTCGTCGCGGTGCTGGTCAACGGGCGTCCGCTGGCGCTGCCGTGGATCGCCCAGCACGTGCCCGCGGTGGTCGAGGCGTGGCTTCCCGGCGAGGAGGGCGGGCACGCGCTCGCCGACGTGCTGTTCGGGCGTACGAGCCCGTCGGGCCGGCTCCCGATCACGCTGCCGCGCGCGGTCGGCCAGGTGCCCGTCTACTACAACCACCGGGCGGGCGGCGGGAAGAGCCAGATGCTCGGCGACTACTCGGACCTCCCGGTCGCACCGCTCTACCCCTTCGGGCACGGGCTCTCCTACGCGCGCTTCGAGTACGCGGCGCTCCGGATCGAGCCCGCCGCAATCGCTGCGAGCGGGCGCACGCGCATCACGCTCGAGGTGACGAACGCGAGCGACGTCGAGGCCGACGAGGTGGTCCAGCTCTACGCACACGACCCGGTCGCCAGCGTCCCGCGACCGGTGAAGCAGCTCGTCGGCTTCCTGCGCGTCCCGCTGCGCCCCCACCAGACGCGGCTGGTCGTGTTCGAGCTCGACGCGAGCCAGCTCGCCTTCTACGGCCAGGGCGGCGCCCTCGCGGTCGAGGCCGGCGCGATCGAGGTCATGGTGGGCGCCTCGTCGACGGACGTGCGGCTCGAGGGGCGCTTCGCGATCGAGGGCGAGCGCCGCACGCTGCGCCCCGGCGAGCGGGTCCCGACGCTCGCCTGGGCCGTCGCGTGAAGCCGCGCTCCGCGGAGCCCGTCCGCGCGGAGCTCGTCCTCGTCGGCGGCGGCCACGCCCACGTCCAGGTGCTGCGCGCGCTCGCCATGCGGCCGCTCGCGTGGGTCCGGGCGACGGTGGTCCTCGACCGGCCCGCCGCGGTGTACTCGGGGATGGTCCCCGGCTTCGTGGCCGGCGACTACGAGGAGGGCGAGCTCGAGATCGACGTCGTGCCCCTCGCGCGACGCGCGGGGGCGCGCGTCGTGCTCGCTCCCGCGCTCCGCGTGGACCCTCTCGAGCGCTGCATCGAGCTCGACGGGCGCCCGTCGCTCCGATACGACGTCGCGAGTCTCGACGTCGGGTCGAGCGTGCGCGGCGAGGAGCTGCCCGGCGTGCGCGAGCACGCGCTCGCGACGCGCCCGATCGGGCGCTTCGTCGAGCGCCTCGACGCGGCGCTCGCCCGCGCGGCGGCGGGCCCGCGCGGGCCGCGCGTCGCCGTCGTGGGCGGCGGCGCGGCCGGGGTCGAGCTCTCGGCGGGTCTCGTCGCGCGCCTGCGTCGGTCGAGCTGCGAGCCGCAGGTCTCGCTGTTCACCGACGAGGCGGTGCTGCTGCGCGGGCACGGCCCTCGCCTCGCCGCGGCCGCGGCGCGCGCCCTCGCCGCGCGCGGCGTGCGGGTGCGCACGGGCGCGGCGGTCGTCGCAGTCGAGAAGGACGCGCTCGTCCTCGAGGGCGGCGAACGCATCGGGTGCGACCTCGCCGTCTGGGCGGCGGGTGCGGCGCCGCCACCGCTCGTCGCCGGCTCGCCGCTTCCCAGGGACGCGGCGGGCTACGTCTCGGTCGACGACACGCTCGCGGTTCCGGGCTGTCCCGGTCTCTACGCCGCCGGCGACTGCGCCGGCTTTCCCACGCCGCTGCCGCGGTCCGGTGTGTACGCCGTGCGCCAGGGTCCGATCCTCGCGCGCAACCTGCGCGCGGCGCTCGAAGGACGCGCGCTCCGGCGCTATCGGCCCCAGCGCGACGTCCTCGTGCTCCTGAACCTCGGCGAGCGCGTCGCGCTCGGCGGCAAGTGGGGGCTCGTGGCGTCGGGCCCCGCGCTGTGGCGGCTCAAGGACTGGATCGACCGCGGCTTCGTCGCGCGCTTCCGCGCGCCGCCCATGGCCGGCGGCGGCAACATGGCGTGCGGCGGGTGCGCCGCGAAGCTCGACGCCGCCGCCCTCGCGCGCGCCCTCGCGCAGGGCGAGCCCGCGCCGGCGGACGCGTCCGTCCTCGTCGGGCTCGCCGACGCCGACGACGCCGCCGCCCTCGCGCTCCCCGGCGGCGACGTCCTGCTCGCGACGATCGACGGCTTTCGCGCCTTCACCGACGACCCCTACCTCGTAGGACGCGTCGCGGCGGTGAACGCGCTCTCGGACGTCCATGCGAAGGGCGGGACCCCGCGACACGCGCTGGCGCTCGTCACCGTCCCGGAGAGCGACGGACCGCGCGGCGAGGCGACGCTCGTCCAGGTGCTGGCCGGCGTGCGCGCGGCGCTCGATCCGCTGGGCGTCTC
Source organism: Myxococcota bacterium (assembly GCA_036257215.1). Taxonomy (GTDB): domain Bacteria; phylum Myxococcota_A; class UBA9160; order UBA9160; family UBA6930; genus DATAGA01. The sequence goes on along the minus strand of DATAGA010000646.1, from coordinate 1,552 downwards.
GCTCGTCGGCGGCCACACGACGACGGGTCCCGAGCTCTTCGTGGCGCTCGCGGTCACCGGCTCGCTCGAGCCCGGCCAGCGCCCCCTCCCGCTGGACGGCGCGCGCCCGGGTGACGTCCTCGTGCTGACGAAGCCGCTGGGCACCGGGGTCGTGTTTGCCGCCGACATGCGCGGCGCGGCCCCGGGCGCGGTGGTCGAGGCGGCGCTCGCGAGCATGCTGCGCTCGAACGCCGAGGCCGCGCGCGCCGCGCGCGAGGCCGGCGCGCGCGCGGGGACCGACGTCTCGGGGTTCGGCCTGGCGGGCCACCTCGCGACGATGCTGCGCGCGAGCGGCGCCGGCGCGCGCGTCGACCTCGACGCCCTGCCCGTCCTGCCCGGCGTGCGCGAGCTGCTCGCGGCCGGCGTCCGGAGCACCGCGCATCCGCAGAACGCGCGGCTCGACCCTGCGCTCGTGCTGGCGCCGGCGGACGCCGACCCCGCGCTGCGCGACCTCGTGTTCGACCCGCAGACCTCGGGCGGCCTGCTCCTCGCGCTCGAGCCGTCGCGCGCCGACGCGCTCGTGCTCGCGGTTCCCGGCGCAGCGGTCGTCGGGGAGGTGCGCGAGCGGGGCGCGGCCGCGCCGCGATGAACGGCTTCTTCGACGAGCCGGCCCGGCGCACGCCGGTGACGCACGAGGCCGACGTCCTCGTCGTCGGCGGCGGCACGGCGGGGGTCGCCGCCGCCGTGGCCGCCGCGCGCGCGGGGGCGAGCGTGCTGCTCGCCGAGCGCACCGGCTCGCTCGGCGGGCTCGCGACGGGCGGCCTCATCATCCTCCTCCTCACCCTCGACGACGGACGCGGCCGCCAGGCCGTGGGAGGCCTGTGCCAGGAGGTGGTGGACCGGCTCTCCGCGCGCGGCGCGGCGCTCTACCCCTCGCGCGAGGAATGGGGGCGCGACGACGCGGCGCTGATCGAGCGCGACCGCCGCCTCGGCCTCGTCTGGGGCCGCTCGCCGCACCGCGTGCGCTACTCGGTCGCCTACGAGACCGAGGAGATGAAGGCGGTCCTCGCCGAGCTCGCGCGGGAGGCGGGGGTCGAGCTGCTCCACCACGCGCTCGCATGCGACCCGCTGCTCGCCGGCGGCCGGGTGGAGGGCGTCGCGTTCCAGGGCAAGCAGGGCCGCTTCGCGGCGCGGGCGCGCGCGGTGGTCGACGCGACCGGCGACGGCGACGTGTTCTTCGCCGCCGGCTGCGCCCACGAGAGCGAGCGCGTCCTCCCCTGGCTCGGGCTCGTGGTCGGCGGCGTCGACGCCGCCGACGCCGCGGCCGCGGCGGGCCACGGCTTCCGCACCGTCGGCGAGGGCCGCGTGCTGCTGCCGTGGGGCGCCACGGAGAAGGTCGCCCGCCGCATCGACGCGACGTCGCCCGAGGACCTCACCTACGCCGAGCTCGAGTGCCGCCGGCGTGCGATGGCCGAGTTCGACCGCCTGCGGCGCGACGTGCCCGGGTTCGAGCGCGCGCACGTATGCCGCATCGCGGAGCAGCTCGGCGTCACCGAGAGCCGCCGACTCGTCG
>DATAGA010000606.1:0-23381 GCA_036257215.1 Myxococcota bacterium | reverse complement strand
CGTCGCGCACGGCGTCGGTCGTCGCGTGGAGCGACACCGCAAGGTTCACGGGTGCCGCGCGCAGGAGCGCCGGGATCTTGGGCACGACGCCCGCGGTCGAGACCGTCACCCGCCGCGGCGCGAACCCGAAGGCGCGCGGGTCGACGAGCAGCCGCACCGCCTCGAGCACCGCGGGGAGGTTCAGGAGCGGCTCGCCCATCCCCATGAACACTACGTTGGTGAGCGGGCGCTCGGACGGGAGCGCCGCGCGCATGAGCGAGACCTGGTCGACGATCTCGGCCGCGCGCAAGTTGCGCGTGAAGCCGAGCGCGCCGGTCGCGCAGAACGAGCACGCGAGCGGACAGCCCACCTGCGTCGACACGCACAGCGTGGTGCGTTCCTCCTCCGGGATGAGCACGGCCTCGATCAGCGCGCCGTCGCGCGCGCGCAGGACGCCCTTCTGGGTGCCGTCCGCCGCGGTCTCGAGCGAGACCCGCTCGAGCGAGCGCAGCGAGAGCTCTGCGCCCAGCCGGGCGCGCAGCTCCGCCGGCAGGTTCGTCATCCGCTCCGGCTCCTCGACGCCGCGGCGATACACCCAGTCCGCCAGCTGGTCGGCGCGCCAGGGGGGAAGACCGCGCCGCGCGAACGCGTCGCGCAGGCGCGGCAGCGAGTGGTCCTTGACCTCGAGGGTGTCCATGGTGGGAGAGCGGCTCGGCGCCGCCGGTGCGGCACGACTCATTGCGTGCGCTGCCTTTTCCGATCCCGGATAGCCGCAGGCCGCGGGCTGCGCCCGCGGTCTCCGCGGCTAGCGCCGCCGATAGGTCCAGAAGTGTAGGGAGCGACCCTCCGCACGCCACTCGAGCTCGTAGGCCGTGGCGCGCCGGCCCGGCACGTCGCGCAGGAACCGCTGCACGAGCGCGTTCTCGAGCAGCGGCTCGCCGGCGAGCGCGGCGTCGATCTGCTCGGCGTAGTCGACGTCGTCGGTCGCGACGTGCAGCTCGCCGGCGGGTACGAGCCGCAGCGCCAGCTCGCGCACGAGGTCGGGCTGGACCAGCCGGCGGCGCCGGTGGCGCAGCTTGGGCCAGGGGTCGGGGAAGTTGATCCAGAAGGCCCGCACCGAGGCGAGCGGCAGCAGCTCGCGCACGGCGTCCTCGCCGCGCGCCTGGAGCAGCCGCACGTTGCGCAGCTCGCTGCGCGCGAGCCGACGCGTCATCTTGAGCACGCGCTTGTAGGAGTACTCGACGCCGAGGAACGCCTGCTGCGGCGCCCCGGCGGCGAGGCCGAGCAGGAACTCGCCGCGGCCGAAGCCGATCTCGACGACGAGCGGCAGCGGCGCCGAGACGTCGGGGTGGAACGCCGCGGCGAGCCCCTCGCCGCGCAGGGCCTCGAACTCGACGCGCCGATCGGGCCCGGGGATGTCGTACTTGAGGTGTCGCGCCACGCTCAGCCGGGCAGCGCGCGGCCGAGCAGCCACGCGGCCGCGCCGGCGAGCGTGGGGCCGCGGGGCCAGACGTCGACCGGCACCCGCTCGTCGGCCAGGCCCGCGCGACGTCGCGCGTCGGCGAGCGCCTCGAGCGGGCCTCCGAGCGCGTCGACGAGCCCGGCCTCCTGCGCGCGGCGGCCGCTCCACACGCGCCCGCGCGCGACGGCGTGGACCGCCTCGCGCGCGAGCCCGCGCCCTTCCGCCACGCGGTCGAGGAAGAGCTCGTACACGGCGCGCAGCTCCCCGCGCACCGCCGCGCGCTCGCCCGGCGAGAGCGCGCGGCCCGGGGCGAGGAGGCCGGCGCGCGCACCGCGCTCGACGCCCTCCTGCGCGACGCCGACCTGGCGGAAGAGGCCCTCGAGGTCGAGCTTCCCGCCGACGACGCCGATCGAGCCGGTGAGCGTGGCCGCCTCGGCGTGGATCGCGTGGGCGGCGGCCGCGACGTAGTAGCCGCCCGACGCGGCGACGTCGCCCATGCTGGCGACCACCGGCTTCGCGTCGGCGAGCCGCCGCACGGAGCGCCACAGGAGGTCCGACGCCAGCGCGTCGCCGCCCGGGCTCTCGACGCGCAGGACGACGGCGCGCACCGCGTCGTCCCGCTCGAGCCGGCGGAGAAGCGCGCGATAGGCGTCGCTCGCGACGCCCGCCGTCCCCGCGCCGCTCCGGATCGCACCCGCCGCGACTACGTAGGCGACCCGCGGCGTGTCGGCGAACGGCGCGCGCAGCGCGCCGCGGCGCACGCGCAGCGCGTGATACGCGGGCGCCTCGACCACGCGGACCTCGGGCTCCTCGCCCGACGCGGGCGGGCGTCCGGCGAGGCGCGCCAGCTCGCCCTCGACCTCGTCCGGGAAGAGACAGGCGTCGACGAGCCCCGCCTCGACTGCGGCCCGCGGCCGATGGGGACCCGCGTCGACGAGCTCGCGCACCCGCTCGGGCGCGAGCCCGCGGCCCTCGGCGATGCCTTCGACGAGGACTCCGAAGAGGTCCTCCGCGAGCGCCTCGAGCTGCTCGCGCTGCGCGTCCGACATGCCGCGGCGCACGAGCCCCTCGGCCGCCGACTTCCACTCGCCGACGCGGACGACGTCGGCGCGCACGCCGAGGCGGTCGAGCAGCTCGCGCACGAAGAACGCCTCGAAGCGCACGCCGAGGAGCGCGACGCTGCCCGCCTCCGGCACGAACACGCGGTCGGCGGCCGAGGCGAGGTAGAGCGCCTCGCTGCCGAGGCGCTCGCCGTAGACGACGACGGGCTTCCCGCCCGCGCGCACGCCGGCGAGGGCGCGGCGCAGCGCCGCGCCCCGCGCGAGCGAGACCGGCGCGCCGCGCAGCGTGACGAGCACCCCCTCGACGCGCGGGTCGCGCGCGGCCGCGTGGAGCGCCTCGAGCACGACGAGCAGCGGCGGCGGGCCCGACCGCCCCGGCAGCGCGCTGCGGCGGGCGCGCTCGGGCACGGGGCCGTCGAGCCGCACGCGCAGCCAGAACGGGCGGCCGCGCGGGAGCGCGAGCGGCGCGACTGCGCGCCGCGCGAGCGCGCCCGCTCCCTCGCCGAGGTTGCGCCGCAGGCGTTCGAGGCGGCTAGGTGCGTGACCCAAGAGTCGTCTCAGCAGCTTCCTTCTCGGATCCGGATAGCCGACCGAGCCGGCTTCGCCGGCTCCCCTCGGCTAGCTCTCAACGGCGGTGCGTGCGGCGGCGCGCGACGAAGTCGACCATCAGGAACGTGCCGAGCTGGCGCGGCGAGCTGAAGAACGCGCGGCCGCGGTTGATCTCCGTCATGCGCTCGACGAAGCCGACGAGCTCGGGCGCGTCGTCGAGCATGAACGTGTTGATCGTGATCCCACGCCGGGTCACGCGGCGCACGGTCTTCAGCGTCTCCGCCACCGCGTGCGGCGAGATGCCGCCGAAGCCCATCGGCCACTCGACGTGGAGCTCGCGGCCGAGGAAGTACGCCGTGGGCTGGCCGTCGGTGATCACGAGGATCTGCGGGCTCGGGCTCGGGTGGCGCTCGATCAGCCGCTCGGCGAGCTGGAGCCCTTCCTGGAGGTTCGTGAACGGGTCGCCCATGTCCCACGTCGCGAGCGGAAGGTCGCGGATGGGCAGCTCGCGGGCGCGCGTCGAGAACCCGACGACGAAGAAGTCGTCGCGCGGGAAGCGCGTGCGGATCAAGTGATCCATGGCGAGCGCCACCCGCTTCGCGGCCGGGAAGCGCCCGGCCCACGACATCGACCAGCTCATGTCGAGCAGCATGACGGTCGTGGTCTGGGTCGCGGTGTCGCACTCGCGCACCTCGAAGTCGTCGATGTCGAGCCCGATGCGCGCGGCCGTCGGCGCACCCGACGCGTCCGCAGCGATCGGGGCGGACGACGCGCGCCCGCGCCGGACGCCGTTCAAGAGCGTGCGCACGACGTCGAGGTCGAGCGGATCGCCGAACTGGAACGGACGGGTCTCGTCGGGCCGCGGGAGCGCTGCGCCGCGGGCGACGGTGGCGTGGCTGCCCGGGCGGCCCTTGCGCAGCGAGCCGTAGACCGACGCCAGCGCCTGCGCGCCGATCCGGCGGATCGCGCGCGGGGTCAGCTCGTCCCCGTGCGGGCCCGCCCGCAGGTAGCCCGCGTCGCGCAGCGAGCGCTCGAGGTCGCGGATCACGACGAGCGAGCGCACGGCGTTCTCGGAGAGGAGCTCTCGCAGCGCTTCGGGCGAGAGCGCCTCGAAGCGGCCCTCGGCGAGGTCGCGCGAGAGCTTCTCGAGCGCCTCGATGCGCTCGCGTAGCGACTGCGCCGTCTCGTAGTCGGCGGCCTCGGGTCCGCGGAAGCGCGACCCCCGCTCGCGCTGGAAGCGCTCGAGCGCGCGCAGGCGCTCGAGCTCCTCGAGCAGCTCGCGGAACTCGGCACCCGCGTCCTCGTCCTGGAACGCGTGGTCGCGCATCCGCTCGATCTTGTCCGAGAGCGCGTCGGACTCGCCGTGACGGCGCGCCAGGAAGTCGTTGAGCCGCGCCGACTCGAGCCCGTGGGCCTCGCGCAGCGCCTGCTCCTCGCGGTCGAGGATCTCGCCGAGCCGGCGCTCGAGCGAGTCGGTCGCGCGGTCGAGCCGGTAGCGCTGCTCGAGCGACTCGATCTCGCGGCGCAGCTCGTCCATCACCTCGGAGAGCCCCATGACGCGCATGTCGAGGCCGCCGAGCTCGAAGCCGTACCGGCGCATCCACTCGAGCGCCTCGTCGACGCCGAGCCCCTCCATCAGCAGGTCCGAGAGCGCGTCGAGCGCGCGCTCCGCGTCGAGCGAGAACTCCTGCTGCGTCCCGTCCCAGCGGCTGTAGCGGTGGACCTTCATGCGCGGGCGTAGCGCGAGCCGCCCTCGCTCGTGGTCTTGTTGAGCCGGTTGCGCAGGTGCAGGCCCTCGAGCACGAACTCGATGCCGGCGGCGATGCGCGCGGGCGAGTCGCCGCCGGCGAGCCGGGCGGCCACCTCGCGGAGGCCCTTGATCTCCTCGAGCCCCTGCAGATAACCGGACGAGGGCTGCGCCGCCGACACCTCGACCACCCAGCCCTGCTGGAACGCCTCGGCCACCGGGGCGACCGCCTCGACGGGCACCCATGCGTCGAACACGATGCGGGTCGCGCGCTTGATGAGCTCCCGCACGACCTCGGCGTCGCTGCGCGCCTCGCCCGCGTACTCGAGCTCGAGCTTGCCCGCCGTGGCCTGCACCAGCGCGTCGAGATCGGAGATGCGCGGCACGGCCTCCGGCTCGCCGCAGCGCAGCGCCCGGCGCAGCGCGTTGGCGACGAGCGTCTCGTGGTTGGCGATCGACATCCGCACCGAGACGCCGGAGGTCTGGTTCACGTCCGGGCTGCTGCGCGCCTGCAGCGTGATCTCGGCGACGATGTCCTCCGTGAAACGCGGCACGTGGACCGCCACGCCGTCGGCCGCCGGCACGCGCGCCTCCTGGCGCACGACGTCGAGCTCGAGGTCGCGCGTCTTCGGATAGTGCGTGCGGATCTGCGCCGCGTAGCGGTCCTTGAGCGGGGTGATGATGCGCCCGCGGCTCGTGTAGTCCTCGGGGTTCGCGCTCGCGACGACGAGCACGTCGAGCGGGAGGCGCACCCTGTAGCCCTTCACCTGGACGTCGCGCTCCTGCATTACGTTGAAGAGGCCCACCTGCACCTTCTCCGTCAGGTCGGGCAGCTCGTTGATGCAGAAGATCCCGCGGTTCGTGCGCGGCAGGAGCCCGAAGTGCATGGTGAGCTCGTCGGAGAGCGAGCGCCCGGCGGCCACCTTCACGGGGTCGACGTCGCCGATGAGGTCCGAGATCGAGACGTCCGGGGTCGCGAGCTTCTCGACGTAGCGGTCCTCGCGGTGGACCCAGCCGACCTCGGTGGCGTCGCCCCGCTCGGCCACGAGCGCGCGAGCGTACGCGGAGACCGGCGCGAAGGGGTCGTCGTGGATCTCGCTCCCGGCCACTTCGGGCAGCCACTCGTCGAGGAGGCCGACGAGACCGCGGATGAGGCGCGACTTCGCCTGCCCGCGCTCGCCGAGGAAGATGAGGTCGTGGCCGCAGAGGAGCGCGTTCTCGACCGCTGGAATGACCGTCTCGTCGTAGCCGATGATGCCCGGGAAGAGCGGCTCGCGCGCCGCGAGACGCCGCAGCAGGTTGGCGCGGATCTCCTCGCGCACGCTGCGCCGCGGGCGACCCGAGGCGCGCAGCTCGCCGAGCGTCGTCGGAGCGGGGCGCATGCTCATCGGACCGCCTCGCGGCGGCGGCATCTCACGGGGCGGCCGCCGGATCGACGACGCCGGTCAGCAGGCGGATGCGCTCCTGGATGATCTCGAGGCGACCGCCGTCGTCGCGGCGCAGGTGCTCGCGGTCGGGCAGCGCGTCGACGAGGCGCCGGGTCTCCGCCACGCGCGCCTCCGTCGCCGGATGGCTCGAGAGGAAGGCCGGCGGGGACGCCCCCTTCTCCTGCTCGAGCGTCTGGAAGAACGTCACCAAGCCCTCCGGATCGTACCCCGCGCGCGGGAGGATCTCGACGGCGAAAGCGTCGGCCTCGCTTTCCGCCTCGCGCCCGAAGGAGTTGAGCGCGGCCAGGCTCGCCGCACCGCCGAGGAGGCTGACCGCGCTGGCCGCGGCGGGGCCCGCCGCGACGCCGGCCGCGACGACCCCGAGCTGCTGCGCGAGCCCGACGGTGCGCCGGCGGCCGACGTTGGCCGCGACGTGGCGGCGCTCGACGTGCCCCACCTCGTGCGCGAGCACCGCCGCCAGCTCGGCGACGTTGCGCGAGCGCAGGATCGTCCCGGTGTGGACGTAGACGTAGCCCCCCGGCGCGGCGAACGCGTTCGTCTCGTCGGAGACGAGCACGAAGAAGCGGTACGGGAACTCGTCGTCGGGCGCCGCCTGGAGGATCGCGCTCCCGATCGAGTCGACGTACTGGCCGACGACCTCGTCGCCCAGCAGCGCGTTCTCGTGCAGCAGCTGCCAGTGCATCTGAGCGCCGAGCCGCTCCTCCTCGCGAGGCGTGAGGCCCGCGCAGCCGGCGGCGACGAGCGCGAGGGCGAGCAGAACCCCGCTAGAGCAGCGCCGCTGCATCGAAGTCGCCCTTCTTGCGCAGGGTCTCGGTCACGTGCCGGATGATCGAGGTGACGGACCGATCGAACGAGACGTTGTCCACGATCGGCACGCCGTGCTGTTCGCCCAGCTCGAGCAGATAGTCCTGGATGCGCAGAATCGCGTCCAGGTTCTCGAGGTAGCGGTGCGGCCCGCGCATGGCCGCGGTGCGGGCGCGCTGGTGGAAGCGCGTCGCGAACGCCTCGGGGTCGAGCGTCGCGACGAGCAGGAAGATCACGTGGGCGCGGTGCTCGTAGCTCTGGAGGTCCAGGAGGCCCGGGACGAGCGAGACGCCGTCGAGGATGAGGCTCGAGTTCTCGGCCACCGCGCGGTCGAGCAGCGCCCGCACGCCCACGGAGACGGTGCTCGCCATCGCGCGGAAGCCGTCGATGACGGGATCCTCGCTTCCGGCGAGGTCCGGCAGGTGGCGCCACGCGTCGTAGGACGACGCGTGGATCGCGGGCGCGAGGTCCTGCGAGAGCATGAGTCGCATGATCTGGCGGATCGCGTCGGTCGAGACGAGGCCGGCGACGCCGAGCCGGTGCGCGACCTCCTGCGCGAGCGCGGTCTTGCCCGCCCCGGTCGCGCCTCCGAGCAGCACGATCACGGGCTTGTCCGGCTCCTGGTAGCGCCGCCAGACGAGGTAGCGCTCGGCGGCCTGCGCGCCTACGCGCTCGTGCACCGCGCGGTAGGCGAGGCGGCGCAGCTCGTGGCGGTCGATCTCGCGCACGCCGCGTTGCAGCAGGTCCTCCTCGATCTCGCGTGCCACGTCGAACGCCTGGCTCGGGTCGATCGCCGCGGCGAGCAGGCTCTGGGAGAGGAAGCCCTTCGAGAAGGGCGTCCCGCGGCCGCGCGCGGTGACCGAGATGTAGCTGCCGCGCGCGGGCTCGCGCCGCGTCTCGGCCGCCGCGGCCGGACCGGCGAGCTCGGCCACGAGCGCGCGCAGCTCGTCGCGCGTCACGTCGGCTCGCCCGCGGATCCGCTCGCGCACCGCCGACGCCACGCCGTAGGCCTCGTCGAACGAGAGGCCCTTCGACTGCAGCGTGTGGACCATGATGCCGCGCATGAACGGACGGCGCGCCGCGCCGTCGATCACGAGCGTCTTCCCGCCTGGCTTGCGCGCCGGCTCCGAGGGGTCCGAACCCTCCACCGCCATGCGAGAGGATTACCTGAATCCCCAGGGGGATGCGAACGAGGCGTCGAACGCGACAGAAATCACGCGATTTGCGTTGACTGGTGCGGAAGTCCGCGGTTCAATGCGCCCCGGGACGGGGGGTCGTGCGCGGGAAGGCGCAACGGAGAGTCGCGTGACGGCCAGGGCGGCGCGGACGCCGAGGGCGGCTCGCCGCCCCGTGCGGCGCGCGTCGCAGGCGACGGCCGAACAGGCGGCGCGGCCCGATCCGGAGCTCGCCCTCGCGCGCGAGGTCGCCCAGCTGCTCGGCGTCACGCGGCGCCAGCTGCAGTACTGGGCGAAGACGGACCTCGTGCGCCCTTCCTACCGCACGCGAGGAGGCCACCACCGCTACACGTTTCGCGACCTCGTGGCGCTCAAGGCCACGAAGCGATTGATCGACGCCGGCGTTTCGGTCCAGCGGATCCGGAAGAGCATCGATGCGTTGAAGCGGGTCCTTCCGCAGGTGGCGCACCCGCTCTCGGAGCTCGTCCTCGTCGCCACCGGCGACGTGGTGCTCGTGCTCCGGGAAGGGAGCGCCTTCGAGGCGGTGTCCGGGCAGGAGTGGGTCTTCGAAGTGGCCCAGCTCCAGCGGGACGTAGCCGCCCTGCGAGAGCGGAGCAGGCGCGGCGTCTGAGGGTGGCTGCACCCCGGACCCGGGCGCTGGCGCAGCGCGCGGCCCGAAGGGCCGCGGGAGGCCTCGCGCCATGCGCACCATCGCCATCGTCAACCAGAAGGGCGGCTGCGGCAAGACGACCACGACCGTGAACCTCGCGGGCTGCCTCGAGCGCCTCGGGTTTCGCGTGCTCGTGGTCGACCTCGACCCGCAGGCCCACGCGACGCTCGCCCTGGGCGTGGACCCCGAGCGCCTCGACGAGAACCTCTACGAGGTGCTCGCCGAGCCGGGCGCGGCGGTGCGTCTGCCGGCGGTGTTGCGGACGCTGGGCGAGCGGCTCGCGCTGGCGCCGTCGGGGATCGCGCTCTCCGCGCTCGAGCAGAAGCTGGCCGGCGACCTCGGCGAGGATCGCACGACGCGGCTCGCGGCCGCGCTCGCGCCGGTCTCGGCGCGCTTCGACTTCGCGCTGATCGACTGCCCGCCGAACGTGGGCGTCTTGACCTTCAACGCGCTGCGCGCGGCCGACGAGGTCGTGGTGCCGCTCGAGACGAGCCCCTTCGCGATGCACGGAGTCGAGAAGCTGCTCGAGACCCTGGCGCTCCTCGCGGAACGCATCGGCTGCGAGCCGGTGGTGCGCATCCTCCCCACCCTCTTCGACGGCCGCACGCGCTACGCCCGCGAGACTCTCGGCGAGATCCGCGAGCGGTTCGGGGACCTGTGCTTCGACACCGTGATCCGCGCCAACGTGAAGCTGCGCGAGGCCGCGCGCGCGGGCGTCCCGATCGCGCGGTTCGCGCGCACGGCGAACGGCGCGCTCGACTACGCGGCCCTCGCAGCCGAGCTCGAGGCGTCGCCCCCCGAGCGCCGCGAAGGCGCGCCCGCGCGGCTCGAGCCGACGCGGCGCGAGCCGCTCCTGGCCCTGCGCTGAGGCCATGGCCCGCGAGCTCGCCGACGTCCTCCACTACTTCCTCGACGACGCGCCCCCGCGCGCCGCGGAGAAGCTCGCGCCGGTCGTCGCAGTCCCGCTCGCCGGGGGCGACGCGCTGCGGGCGTCGTTCGTGTGGAACCTCGCGGTCGAGCTCGCGCGCACGGGAGCGCGGCCGCTCGTCGCGGTGCCCTCGGGCGCCCGCTACGCGGACGAGCTGCTGCCCGACCCGCCGCTGGGCGGCCTGCTCGCGCCCGAGGTCGCGCACGTCTCGGCCGAGGACCTCGGCGCCTTCGCCGGCGCGCTGCGCCCGCTGCGCCGGCGCGCCCGCGGCCTCGCGCTCGCGCTCGTCCCGCCCGCGTGGCTCGGCGGCACGACCGGCGGCTCGGAGCTGCTGGCCTGGACGCTCGTCTTCGCGCGGCCCGAGGAGGACCAACTCGACGCCGCCACGGCACTCGCCGAGCGCGCCGCCGCGGCGGCCCCTTTCGCGCGGCTCGGCGTGACGCTACACGGTGTCGGAAGCGTGGCCGAGGCCCGCGACGCGTTCGAGCGGCTCGCCGGCCTCGCCCGACCGGCGCTGCGCTCGCGCCTCTGGAGCTACGGGGTGCTGCTCGACGACCTCGACGTCTACCGCGGCCTCGCGCAGCGCACGGCGGTGGGGCTGGCGCGGCCGCAGTCGCGCGCCGCCCGCGCCCTCGCGGACGTCGCGCGCCTGCTCCTCGACGACGCGCGCGCCGGAGCGCACGCGTGATCGCCCGGATCCCGCAGGCGGCCCCCGAGCGCGCCCGCATCGCCGCCGCGCTCGCCGAGCTGGTCAGCGCGCTTCCGGAGCCGCTCCAGCCGCTCGTCCACGGGGTTGCGGGGCTCGAGGCCGAGCTCGACCTGGTCGCGCGCGACGCCGAGGGCGGCGCGGTGGTGGTGCGCGTGGCCGGGGACGGCGAGGACCTCGAGGCGCTGGCCGACCTCGCGGCGCAGTGCGCGTGGCTCGCGCCGCGGATCGCGGACTGGTGCCGGATGGCGCCGGGGCTCGGCCTCGTGCCCGAGCGCGGCGTGCGCGGCCTCCTCGTCGCGCCGCGCTTCGACCCGCGCACGCGCCTCGCCGCCGCGACGCTGCCCGGCATGACCCTCGCCCGCGTGCTCGCGCTCGAATGGGAGGGCACGAGCGCGCTGGCGCTCGAGGCCGTGCCGCTCGAGCGGCCGCTCGGCGGTCCGCCGGCCGTGCGCCCCCGGCCCGAGCCCGAAGAGCCCGCCTCCGAGCCCGCCCAGGTCGCCGAGCCCGGTCTCCCGCCCTTCCGGACGGGCCTTCGCGACGAGGACCTCGCGTCGCCGCGGCGGGCGGCGCCACCCCGCGGCGCGCCGCCGCCCTACCCGCCCGCCCATCACGGGGCGCCGGCCAGCCACCACGGCGCGGCTCCCGCGGCCCCTCGGGGTCCCGAGCGCCCGGGGCGGGGACGATTTTCGGCACAGGGTGACAATTTTTGACACCACGCCGCGGGTCGCGGCCACCTTCCACACGGGGCCGGGTGCCTGCACCGCACCCGGATTGGCTGGGAAGGAAGGGTGTCATGGCTGCTGCTTCTGTTGTCGTCCGCACGCCTCTCGAGCCGAGCGACGAAGAGCTCGTCGGACGGATCGCGCGCGGCGACCGCTCCGCGTTCGACTCCCTCTACGCGCGCTACTTCCCGCGCGTCTACCGCTTCGTCGACCGGCGCTTGCGCAACCGCGCCGACGTCGAGGAGACGGTCCAGGAAGTCTTCTTCCACTTGTTCAACTCCCTGGGCGGCTTCCGAGGCGACGCGCCGTTCGCGGCCTGGGTCTTCGGCGTCACCCGTCGGACGCTCGCGTCGCGCTTCAAGCGCCGCCGGCCCGAAGCCGTCTCGCTCGGCGAGGATGAGCCGGACGGGGTCGACCCGTTGGCCTCCTCGCTCCAGCGCGAGCCGGACCCGCACCAGGTCTACGAGTTCAACGAGCGGCTGGCTCGGTTGACCTCGGCGATCGAGTGCGACCTCAGCGCCGAGCAGTGGCAGCTCTTCCAGCTGCACCACCTCGAGAACCGTTCCATCCAGGACATCGCTCGCCAGACGCACAAGAGCGAGGACGCGATCAAGTCGCACTTGTACCGGGCGCGGCGGCTGCTGCTCGCGCGCTGACCGGTCGCGGGCGCAGCCCGCGGACCCCGGCATCCGATCCGGCGTGAGGCGCGCGCGCCGGTTTCGCCGGGGGGCGCGCTGCTAGTCTCGCGCCGTGCCGCCCGCGCACGCCGTGTTCTCGGATCCCGACGAGCCGCTCGGCGCGCTCTTCTTCGAGTGCGAGGCGCCGCCCGCGCTCGGCGCCGTGCGCTGCCTGCGCTTCGAGTACACGAGCCGGGGCGACCGGGCGAACGGGCGGCTTCTGCTGCCCGCGGAGCGCGGCGGCCGCCGGCCCCTGGCCCTCGTAGGCCACGGCGCGGGCGGCTCCTGCGACGCGCCCTACATGGACGCGGTCGCGGGGCCGTGGGTGCGCGCCGGAGCCGCCGTCGCGGCGATCGACTTTCCGCTCCACGGCGAGCGCCGGAGCGCCAAGCTCACCGAGCGCCTCCTCGCCGGGCTCGCGGGAGCGGCCCCGCCCGACGGGCTGGTGGGCGACTTCGCCGGCCAGGCGCTGCTCGACCTGCGCCGCGCGCTCGACGCGCTCGCCGGCCACCCCGAGGTCGACGTCGAGCGCAACGTGTACGCGGGCTTCAGCCTCGGCACGATCGTCGGGGCGGTGTTCTGCGCCGGCGAGCCGCGCGTGCGCGCGGCCGCCCTCGCGATCGGGGGCGCCGGGTTCGGACCGGCGGGCCTCGACCCGGCGCACCACATCGCGCGCTTCGCGCCGCGGCCCCTCCTCTTCGTGAACGCGACGCGCGACGACCGCGTCCCGCGCGCCGCCGCCGAGGCCCTGCACGCCGCCGCCGCCGAGCCCAAGAAGGTGCTCTGGTTCGAGTGCGGCCACGCCGACCTGCCGGGCCGCGCGCTGAAGGCGATGTGGGGCTTCCTCGCACCCCATCTCGCGCTCTGACGGCCTCGAGGCCGGAGCCGGCCGGGGCGGGCGCCGTATGCTACCGATCCGCGCTTGCGCGGCGTCTCGCGCCGCCACGGGGGTTTCATGTCGCGCTTCGCTCGCCTCGGCTTCGCCGCCGCCCTCGCCGCCGCTGCGGTGGGCTGCGAGCCCCGCCAGCCCGCTGCGCCCGCCGACGAAGCCGCCAGGGCGGAGGCCGCGCGCCTGGAGGGACAGACCATCACCGTGGGCGAGCTCGACGCCCACATCCGCGACCAGCTCTTCGAGCAGGCGAGCGAAGGCGGCGACCCCGCGAAGCTCTACGAGATGCGCAGCGAGGCGCTCGACCAGCTGATCGACCAGCGACTCGTCGAGGCCGAGGCCAAGCGCCGCGGCATGAGCGCCGAGGACCTCGTCAAGCTCGAGGCCTCGAAGGCGCCCCCGGTGCAGCAGGCCGACATCCAGAAGTTCTTCGAGAGCGTGCGGGACCGGCTGCCGAAGGACGCCAAGGTCGAGACGTTCGCCGACCAGATCCGCGCGCGGCTCGACGCCGAGCGCATGTCGCGCGGCCGCGACCAGTTCGTGTCGGGCCTGCGCGAGAAGGCCGGCGTCACGGTCGCGCTCGAGCCGCCGCGGATCCAGGTCTCCTCCGAGGGCCCGAGCGTCGGGCCGCAGAACGCGCGGGTCACCATCGTCGAGTTCAGCGACTACGAGTGCCCGTTCTGCAAGCGCGCGCACCCGACGCTCGAGGAGGTGCTGAAGAAGTACCCGAACGACGTGCGGCTCGTGTATCGCCACTTCCCGCTCGACAACATCCACCCGAACGCGCGGCCCGCAGCGGAGGCGTCGCTCTGCGCGGAGGAGCAGGGCAAGTTCTGGCCCTACCACGACCTCGTGTTCGAGTCGGACGCGAAGCTCACGCCCGAGACGCTGCGCGGCGTCGCCGAGAAGGCGGGCCTCGACCTCGCCGGCTACGACGCCTGCGTGAAGGAGCGCCGGCACCGCGCGCGCGTCGATGCCGACGTCGCCGATGGCCGCGAGGCGCGCGTCTCCGGTACGCCGGCCTTCTTCGTGAACGGCATCCCGCTCTCCGGCGCGCGCTCGGCGGAAGACTTCGAGCGGCTGATCGACGCCGAGCTGGACCGCGCAGGCAAGGGAGCGTCCTAGCCGAAGCGGATCGGAGCGGGCGGCGGGTCAGGCGCCCGCCTCCATCCGCGCGACGAGGCGGTCGCGCTCCGCGGCCATGCGCGCGGGGTCGCGCGCCTCGAGGTTCAGCCGCAGCACCGGCTCCGTGTTCGAGGGGCGCAGGTTGAACCACCAGTCGGGGTACTCGACGAGCAGGCCGTCGAGGTGCGAGACGCGCGCGCTGCCGCGGTGGTCGGACTCGATCGCGCGCAGCAGGGCGCCGACGTCCGGCACGCGGCGGCTGATCTCGCCGCTCGCGGCGTAGCGCTGGAGCGGCTTCACCAGCTGCGAGAGCGGGCGCTTCTCTCGGTCGAGGACGTCGAGCAGCGCCATCAGCGCGGCGCTGCCATCGTCGGCCACGAGCGTCTCCGAGAAGCGGAAGTAGAAGTGCCCCGAGAGCTCGCCGCCGAACGGCGCGCCGCGCTCGCGCATCTGCTTCTTCACGAACGAGTGGCCGACCCGACACATCTCCGGGACGCCACCCGCGGCGCGGATCTCCTCCGCCACCGCCCGGCTCGAGCGCAGGTCGTAGAGGATCGTCGCGCCCGGCTGGCGCGCGAGCACGGCGCGCGCGAGGAGCGCGGTCACGAGGTCGGACGCGACGGGCTCGGCGCGCTCGTCGACGAAGATGGCGCGGTCGCCGTCCCCGTCGAGCGCGACGCCGAGCTGCGCCCCCGTGCGCCGCACCGCTTCGCGCACGTCGGCGAGGTTCTCGACGACGAGCGGGTCGGCCGGGTGGTTCGGGAAGCGCCCGTCCGGCTCGAAGTAGAGCCGTTCGACGGTCAGAGGCAGCCGGGCGAGCAGCGGCTCGAGCCCCACCCCGGCCATGCCGTTGCCGCAGTCGATCGCCACGCGCAGGGCGGGGCGCGCGGGGGTCAGCGCAAGCAGGTGCTCGACGTACGCCGCGCGCACGTCCTCGCGGCGCAGCCCACCGGCGCGCGCCGCGGCGGGAGCCGCCTCGCCGGCCAGCCGCTCGATCTCGCGCAGGCCGCTCGCCTCGCCGACCGGCACGGCGTTCCGGCCGCAGACCTTGAAGCCGTTGTACGCGGCGGGGTTGTGCGAGGCGGTCACCATGACGCCGCCCGCGAGCCCGAGGCGGTCCACCCCGAAGTAGAGCATCGGGGTCGCGACCAGCCCGAGGTCCACGACGTCCGCGCCGGCGCGGCGCATGCCCGCGACGAGCGCGTCGGCCAGGATCGGCGAGTGCGTGCGCGCGTCGCGCCCGACGGCCACGGCGCCTGCGCCGAAGAAGCGGGCCGCTGCGCCGCCGATGCGCTCGGCGGCGTCGGCCGTGAGCTCCTCGGGCACGAGCCCGCGCACGTCGTACGCCTTGAAGATGCCCATGGCGGCGGAGTCTACCGGGCCCGCTCGCGCCCGGGAGCCTTCGGGCCGATACGAGCGGACGGGTTGACCGCCCTCCCAACGGGGGGGACCATTCGGCACGGGAGACACGGGATGTTCGGCATCGGGATGCAGGAGCTCCTCGTCGTGCTCGCGATCTGCGTGCTGATCTTCGGCGCGCGGCGCCTGCCGGAGATCGGCTCCGGCCTCGGCAAGGCGATCAAGAACTTCAAGACGGGCGTGTCCGGCAAGGACGAGATCGACGTCACGCCCGAGAAGAAGAAGGTCGGCGAGGGCGAGGTCTAGGGCGCAGCCGGGGCCGTCGCCACGCCGTCTGCCGACGCGTCGCCCGACTCGGTCGCGGGCTCGCCGCTCGCATCGCCCGACGCAGTGCCGTCCGCGCGCGCTGCATCCTCCGACGCGCCTTCGCTCGCAGGCGCGTCCAGCGATGCAGGCGGCGCCGCGGCGGTCGCCGTCCGCGGGACCGGCGCCAGCTCGACGCGCAGCCCCGACGCGGCGAGGGGCGGCGACTCGACGATCGCCTGGACGAGCACCTCCTCGCCGGGCCGCAGCGGGCGCGCGGCCAGCTGGCGCGCCGAGTGCTCGAGCGCGGCGACGAGCTCGCGCGGGTCGCGTTCGCGCAGCGCGCTCTCGTGGAGCGCCGCGCCGAGCCACGCCGGTGCCGGCGCGTCTTCCTCCGCACCGGTGACGCGAACCTGCGGCGCGCCGCCGAGCGCGACCGCGTCGCGGCCCGGGTTGCGCAGCTCGCCCTGAACGACGAGCAGCGGACCGCTCCAGTAGTTGTCGAGGTGGCGCGCGCGCACGGCGGCGAGCTCGAGGCGGCCCGCGGGCTGCGGCGGCAGCTCGCGCTCGACCGGCGCCCCGCGCAGCGACCCGATCAGACCGAAGGCGAATAGCGCGACCACCGGTGCGAAAGCGGCGGCGCCGAGCGCTCGCGCGAGCATCCCCGGCTCCGAGCCGACGAGCCGGACGCCGCGGTCGCGACGCGCGGGCGCTCCGGCGCTCGCCGCGGAGGCTGCGCCCGCACCCGCTTGCGCGCCGGCGGAATCGGCGGCGCTCGCCGCGCGTGCCGCGCCCGTGCCGGCGCGACTCGCGCCGCGCCCGCCTCGCGCGGACTTGCGCGGTGCGGCCGCGGGCGGAGCACCCGCGTCGTCCGGGGCGAAGTCCCAGCCGTCGCCCGCGCTCGACGCCGCGGCGGGCGCGCTCGCGGGCGGGCGCAGGAGACTGTCATCGAACGGTGTCGGGTCCGAGTCGGTGATCTCGCCCTCGAGCACCGCGGGCTCGGCGTCGCGAAGGCCGCCGAGCTCGAAGAGGCTCTCGATGCCGTCGTCGCCCTCGGCCGGCGGCGGCTCCGGCGCGACCTTCGCCGCGGCGGCGCGCGGCGGCGCGCTCTTCGCGGCCGCGCGCGGGGCGGGCGCCGCCGCCGTCGCGGGCCGCGACGAGGGCGCTGGGGCGGGCGCCGCGGGCGGGTCGATGTTGAACTCCCAATCGTCGTCCTCGGCCTCCTCGCGCGCGCCCGCGCGCTGCGAACGGCGGCCGCCGGGCAGGTCGATGCTCGGCCCGGGCACCGACGGGCGCCCGCTCGCAGCCGCCTCCTCCGCGAGGCGATGCACCGTCTCGTCGTGGACCCCGGGGGGTACGACGACGAAGGCGTGCTTGCAGCGCGAGCAGCGCACCCGCGCGCCCTTGGCGGGGATCCGTGATTCGTCGAGCTGGAAGCGCGTCTGACACTTCTGGCAGACGATCACCATGAGCCGGGATCTCCCGCGTGTTCGCTAGGTTCCAGCGGAACCACCGCGACGTCCGGTGTTTCGGATGCGCGGTCGGCGGCCTTGAGCGCCGACTTGCGCGGCCCCGATCCCGGCTCGCGCCACCCCCGGGGTTGTCGCTTGCCCGCCGCTCCCTTGCGCCGGCCCGCCGCCGGGCTGAGCCCGCTCCTCGCGAGACGCCTCGTCGTCGTGACCGGCAAGGGCGGCACGGGCAAGACGTCGGTCGTCGCCGCCCTCGGGCGCGCCGCGGCAAACGCCGGCCACCGCGTGCTGCTCGTCGAGACCGGCCGCGACGAGAACCTTCCGCGACTGCTCTCGCGCGACGGGCGCCCGGCCGGCTACGCGGGGCGCAGCTACGACGACGGGCTGCGCTCGATGCGGATCGATCCCTACGACGCGCTCGCGGAGTACTTGCGGCTCCAGCTCGGCGTCCCGGGTCTCGTGACGCGGGTGCTGCACAACCGCGGCTTCCGTCAGCTGATGGACGCCGCGCCCGGCTGGCGCGAGCTGATCACGCTCGGCAAGGTGTGGCACCTCGAGCAGCAGAAGGACCCGCGCGGCGAGCCGCTGCACGACCTCCTGATCGTCGACGCGCCCGCGACGGGACACGGGCTCACCTTCCTCGACGTCCCACGCGTCGTGGTGTCGGCGGTGCGCGCGGGTCCGCTCAAGCGCCACGCTTCGGCGGTGGAGGCGATGCTCGAGGACGAGGCGGCGACGCTGCTCGTCCCGGTGGCGCTGCCCGAGGAGCTCCCGGCGCGCGAGACCGCGGAGCTCGTGCACCGCGTCCGCGAGGGCGTCGGGATCCGCGTCGACCGCGTCGTGGTGAACGCGGTCCCGGCTCCGCCCTTCCCGGCCGCGCTGCCCGACCTCGACGCTCGCCTCGCGACCCTCCCCGCCGACGCGCGGATCCCGGGCCTCCCCGACCCGCGCGTGCTCGCGCGCTGCGCCGCGCACTTGCGCGGGCGCTACGAGCTCGCGCAGGAGTACGTCGCGCGCATCGGCGAGTGGACCGGGCTGCCGCTCGTGGCGCTGCCC
The DNA here is from genome assembly GCA_036257215.1 of Myxococcota bacterium. Taxonomy (GTDB): domain Bacteria; phylum Myxococcota_A; class UBA9160; order UBA9160; family UBA6930; genus DATAGA01. The sequence continues at coordinate 5,249 of DATAGA010000606.1, read as the reverse complement.
TGGCTCGCGCAGGGAGTGCGCGGACCCGCCGAGCTCGATCGGCTGGCCGAGGCGCTCCTCGCCGGAGAGGCGTCGTGAGCCCCGCAGCGCGCGCGGGCCCGCCGGGCGCCGGGCGGACGCCCTCGGCGCTCCTGCGCGAGCGCCGGGTCGTGGTGTGCCTCGGCAGCGGCGGCGTCGGGAAGACGACCATCTCGGCCGCGCTCGCGCTCCAGGGCGCGCGGCTCGGGCGGCGCGTGCTCGTCCTCACGATCGACCCGGCGCGCCGGCTCGCGGACGCGCTCGGCCTCGAAGGCGGGCTCGGCTCCGAGCCGCGGCGGCTGCCTCCGGCGCTCCTGGCGCGCCTCGGCGTCCCGCCCGAGGGCGAGCTCTCGGCGCTCATGCTCGACATGAAGAGCACGTTCGACGACCTCGTCGCGCGCTTCGCGCGCAGCGACGCCGAGCGCGAGCGCATCCTGCGCAACCCGCTCTACCAGCACGTCTCCGACGCGCTGGCCGGGAGCGCCGAGTACTCGGCGATGGAGAAGGTCTACCAGCTCTCGGAGTCGAAGGACCTCGACCTCATCGTCGTCGACACGCCGCCCGCGCAGCATGCGATCGACTTCCTCGAAGCGCCGGAGCGGCTGCTCGAGTTCCTCGAAAGCCCGGTCGTGCGCCTCCTGCTGCACCCCGCGCTCGCGGCGGGGCGCACGGGCTTCCGGCTGTTCCAGCGCGGAACCGCGCGCGTGCTCCAGCTGCTCGAGCGCGTCTCGGGGTTGGCCTTCCTGCAGGACATCTCGGAATTCCTGCTCGCGTTCGAAGGCATGTCCGAGGGCTTTCGCGCGCGCGCGCGCACGGTGAAGGCGCTGCTCGAGGGCCCGCAGAGCGCGTACGTCCTCGCGACCGGACCGGGCCCGGAGTCGACCGCCCAGGGCGCGGCGCTCGCCGATCGGCTGGCGCAAGGCGGTGTCACGCTCTCCGGCCTCGTCGCCAACCGCGTGCGCCTCTGGCCGGGACCGGCGCCGACCGCGCGCGCCTACTCGCCCGAAGGCGAGGCCGCGCTCGCGGCCGCGCTCGCGGCCGCGCACGGGGCGCGCTTCCCGGCGCGGGACGCCGCGCGAGCGGCGCTCGCGCTCGCACGGGGCTACGCTGCCCTCGTCGAACGCGACGCGAGCGCGCTCGAGCCGCTCGCGAGCCGCGTTCGGGCGCGGGGGGGGTTCGTGGTCGCCGTCCCGGAGTTCGAGCGCGACGTGCACGACCTCGGCGGTCTCGCCGCGATCGCCGACCGCCTCGGCGAGGTCGCGTAGGTGGCCGCCGAGGACGCACCGCGCAGCGCGCCCGAGGCCCTCGCGCGCGCCGCGCGCCACGCGCGGCTGGCGGCGGCGGAAGCGCTCGCTGCCTGGCGCGCGCTGGTCGACGCGGGTGCGCTGCTCGCGACGGGCGCGCCGAGCGCGCGGCTGCGCGGCGTCGGAGGGCTCGCGCGCGCGACGGCCGAGATCGAGGCGGCGCTGCGCGGCGGCGCGGGGGCCGGCGGCGAGGCGCTCGTCGCGGCGCTCGCCGAGGCGCTCGACGCCGAGATCGCGCGCTGGGAGGCCCGCAGCGCCGAGGACGCCGACGCGCGCGCCGTGCTGCGCGCGTTCCTCGGGCTGCGCGAGCTGCTCTGGGAGGTCGGCGTGCGCGCCCCGGCCACCGCGGCCCCCGCGCCGACGCCCGCCGGCCCGCGCGCCCGTCCCGAGCCGCGCCGGACGGTCGTGGCCGCCCCGCGCGCCCGCCGTCGCAGCGCACGGGTTGAGCGCCTGCCCGTCGAGGGGTGACGCCCCGGGGAAGCCCTGCTAGGGTCCGCGCCCTCTCGGTTCCGGCTTCCCTGGCCGCGGGACCCCCGCGCGAGGCGCCATGCCCGTCCTGATCAAGCGCTACGCGAACCGCAAGCTCTACAACACACAGACGAGTCGCTACATCACGCTCAAGGGCATCGCCGAGCTGCTCGAGGGCGGCGAAGACGTGCGCGTGATCGACAACGAGAGCGGCGAGGACATCACCTCGATCACGCTCTCGCAGATCCTCGTCGACACGGAGCGCTCCCATCGCGCCCCGCCCGGGAGCCTGTTCTCCGGCATCTTCCAGCGCGGCGGCGACGTCCTCTACGAGGCGCTCTCGCGCGGCGTCGACGACGCGAGCGAGCGCATCGAGGACTTCCAGCGCACCATGCGCCGCCTGCTGCGCGTTCGCCACGGCGACGCCGACGCGGCCAACGCGATCGACGACGTCGACAACGGCCCCGACGGGCGCCCCTTCCCCCCCGACTTCGACCAGCTCGTGCAGCGCACGATCGAGCGGGTGCTGCGCGCGCTCGACGTCCCGCGCCGCGCCGACATCGAGGCCCTCCACGCCCGCCTCGACCGCCTGATCGACGCGCTCGGCGGCCGCCTCCCGCCCGACGTGCGGCGCGACGTGGAGGCGACGCGCGGCGTCCCCGACGCGAAGGTCGGCGCCCGCGAGCGGGAGCGCGAGCGCAACTAGCCCGAGGCGCTACTTCCCGCGCGCGAGCTACGAGAACACCCCCGCGCGGGCGCGGCGGTCTTCGTCCAGCATCGACTGGATGCGCTGACGCAGGTCTTCCGTCATGCGGGAGATCAGCACTTCGTCGTCGGCGGACTCGGCGCCGACGCCGTCGGTCGGCATCGGGGCGCCGATGCGAATGCGCCACTTGGAGGGCAGCGGGAGCAGGCCGGCGGGGCCGAGCCACGGGAACGTCGGGGTCACGGGCACGAACGGCAGCCCCACGCTGCGCGCCATCGTGCGCAGCTTGAAGAGGATCGGGTGCGCCTCCTCGGCGCCGACGACCGAGACGGGCACGAGCGGCACCCGCTCCTCGAGCGCGACGCGCACGACGCCGCCGCGACCGAAGCGCTGCACGCGGTAGCGGTCGGCGAAGACCTTCGTCGCCCCCTTCGCGCCCTCCGGAAAGGCGATCACCGAGTGGCCCGCGCGCAAGAGGCGCTGGGCGTTCTCGCGGCAGGCGCGCACGCCGCCGAGGCGGGCGAGGCGCGGCTGCGCGAACGGGAGCGTCACGAGCCAGTCGGCGACGAGGAAGCGCGGCCGGCGGCCGATGGCGCGCTCGATCACGTGCGCGAGCACGAGCCCGTCGTACGGCAGCAGGCCCGAGTGGTTGGCGACCAGGAGCGCGGGCTCTTCCGGGTCGAGCTGCTCGAGGCCCTCCACCTCGACCCGCCACCAGCGCTCGCACAGGAAGTCGAGGAGTGGTCGCGAGCGCTCGACCGCGGCCGGATCCAGGCCGAACTCGTCGACCTCCACCGAGCGGTCGCGCATCCCGAAGCTGTTCGCCGCCTTGCGCAGGCGGTTGAAGAGCTCGAACAGATCGTCGCTCGTGACGCTGCGCGAGGCGGCGGCGCCCGCGTCCTCGAGCCGCTGGCGCAGCTCGCGGCGCAGGCCCTCGAGCGCGCGCGAGAGCGTGTCGTTCGAGCCGCTCGAGTCCGGCGCGCTGCGGGCCACTGCTAGCCGTGGAACCGCGGGCGAAGGCCGCGGACCGCGGCTATCCGGGTCCGGCGAGGAAGCTCACGCAAGCGACTCATGGGTCGCGCTCCTAGCGGTAGCGCCGCATGCGGCGCGACGAGACGAACGACATCCACGCCTCGAGCGTCGAGTACTCCGGCTCGCCGAAGGCCGCGAACCCGCGCTCGCCGTCGGCGACCCAGAGGTAGCGAAGGTAGTCGAAGAAGCCGGCCGGGGGGTCGCCGGTCTGCGCCTGCGACGGGGCGCTGCCGAGGCGGTAGAGCAGCGGCGGCGGGATCGGGAGGGGCCGCTTGCCGGCCGTGCGCAGCAGCGTCGTGAGCGGCACGACGCCGCGGCCCACGACGTTGAACGTGCCCGGGCGGCCGTCGAGGAGGGCCGTTTCGAAGGCGTGCAGGCAGTCGTCCTCGTGCAGGAGCTGGAGCAGCGGGTCGTAGCCCAGCAGTGTCGGCACGACGCCGCGGCCGAGGTAACGCGTCACGGGGCTCTCGTAGCTCGGTCCCATGATCCAGCACGGCCGCAGCACCGTGACCTCGACGGCGGGGTGGCGCGCGCGCCACGCGGCCACGAGCTGCTCGACCTCGACGCGGTTCATCACGTTGTGGGCGTCGGGGTGGCCGCGCAGCGGATGGTCCTCGGTGAGGAAGTTGGGGTTGTCCGGGCGCGGCCCGTACACCATCGCGGTGGACGCGACGACGAGCCGCCGCACGCCGGCCTCGGCGCACGCGTTCAAGAGGTGGAGCGTCCCGATGGTCTCGAACTCGTGATCGCCCTCGAGGTCGGCACGCGGCTGGCTGCGGAAGGCCGCGTGCAAGACGGCCTCGACGGCGTCCTTGCGCAGGAGCTCCGCGAGGCGCGCGTCGGCGGTGGGCTCGGCGAGGTCGAGCGCGTGGAAGCGCACGCTCGGGTCGAGGCCGTAGGGGCGCTGCAGGTCCACGCCGACGAGCTGCACGTCGTCGCCGCCCGCCTCGCGCACGCGTCGCAGCATGCGCTTGCCGACGAAGCTGCGCAGGCCCGTGATCGCGATGCTGCGCGGCAGCTTCACGCCGCCTCCCTTCCTCGCAGAGGATCGCTCAAGTACCCTCGCTTCGCGTGTCCGCCGCCCCCCGCATGGCCGTGCTCGAGGACCCGCGTTACCGCGAGCACGTCGGCCCCCGCGGCCACCCCGAGCGGCCGGAGCGCCTCGCGGCCGTCGGCGCGGCCATCGCGGCCCGCAGCGAGCCGCTCGTCCGGCTCGCGTCGCGCCCCGCCGACGACGCCGAGCTCCTGCGCGTGCACGAGCCCGCCCACCTCGCGCGGCTTGCCGAGGCCGCGACGCGCGCGCCGCTCCAGCTCGACGCCGACACCTACCTGGCGCCGCGCAGCGTCGAGGTCGCGAAGCTCGCCGCCGGCGGGCTCGTCGACCTCGCGCGCGCCGTCGTGCGTCGCGAAGTGGACGTGGGCCTCGCCGCCGTCCGCCCGCCGGGTCACCACGCGGAGGCCGGGCGCGCAATGGGCTTCTGCCTGCTCAACAACGTCGCGGTCGCCGTGCGCGCGCTCCAGGCCGAGGAAGGGCTCGGGCGCGTGCTGGTCTTCGACTGGGACGTGCACCACGGCAACGGGACGCAGCACTCCTTCGAGGAAGACCCCTCGGTGCTCTACGTCTCGACCCACCAGTTCCCCTACTACCCGGGCACCGGCGACTTCGACGAGGCCGGCGTCGGAAAGGGGCTCGGCACGACGGTGAACGTGCCGATGCCCGC
>DATAGA010000565.1:0-2199 GCA_036257215.1 Myxococcota bacterium | reverse complement strand
GTTCTCGAAGACGAGGGCCTGCACGGCGCGGATGCTAGCCCGCCGTCTCGGCCACGCGGGCCCGCCTCCTCGCCCGAACGGCTCGCCCGCGGGGCGACGTGCTCCCCCCACCACGAGCGGACCTTGCGTACCACATGACCTGGAGAGGGGCAGCGCGGCGCGAGGCCGGGATGCCGGACTTCCGGCACGACGGCCCGTGCACGGGGAGGTGTCATGTCGACGAAGAGGACATTCCTGGGGGCGTTGGCGCTCGCCTGGGCGGCGGCCAGTCCGGCTGCTGCGGTGACGGTCGTCTACACGGCGAACCTCGCGCCCGAGGCGCAGGGCGCGACCGGGTCGGGGTCGACGACGATCACGCTCGACACCGTCGCCAACACGCTGCGCGTGGAGGCCACGTGGTCGGGTCTCTCCGGCGGGACGACGGTCATGCACCTCCACTGCTGCACGGCAAGCCCCGGAACGGGCACGGCGAACGTCGCTACGACGGTTCCCAGCTTCCCGAACTTCCCGACCGGAGTCATGGCAGGCAGCTACGACATGACGTTCGACCTCGGGGCGGATGGCACCTACAACCCTGCCTTCATCACGGCGAACGGCGGCACCGCGGCCGGTGCCGCGGCCGCGCTGATCGCGGGCCTCGATGCCGGAACCGAGTACTTGAACGTCCACTCGGAGACGTTCCAGGGCGGCGAGATCCGCGGCTTCCCGGTGGTGCCCGAGCCCGCGACGGGCACGCTCCTCCTGGTCGCGCTCGCGGCACTGGGAACTGGGAGGCGACGCGCACGCGCGGCGTGACGCGCGGCCGGAGCTAGGAGCGCGCGCCGAGACCGAGGCCCTGGCGCGCGACGACGCCGCGCATCACCTCGGACGTGCCGCCGCCGATCGTCTCCCAGAGGCTCTGGCGCCAGAGGAACTCGACCGGCGCGTCGGCGGCGAGCGCCTCGGCGCCGCCGAGCTCGAGCGCCGTCTCGGCGATCCGCTGCGCGCACTCGGTGTGCGCGACCTTGTTGGCCGCCGCGAGCGCCCCGGCGTCGCGGCCCTTCTCCACCGCCTCGACGACGCGCAGCGCGAGGATCTCGACCTGCGCCACCTCGACCGCGAGCGCGGCGAGGCGCCGGCGCGCGTCCGCGCCGGCGGCGCGGCCTCGCGCGCCCAGCCAGTGCGCGACGTCCTCGAGGTCGCGCCGCAGCCGGCGCGGCGGGAACTGCACGTGGCGCTCGTCGGCGAGCGCCTGCGCGATGAGGCGCCAGGCGCCGCCCTCGGGGCCGACGCGATGGTCGACCGGCACCTCGACGCCGTCGAGCGCCACCGCGTTCAGCGACTCGCCGTCGAGGAGCGGCAGCGGGCTCACGCGCACACCCGGGGCGCGCAGGTCGACGACGAGCAGCGTCACCCCGGCGCCGTGGCTCTCCTGCGTGCCCGTTCGGCAGAGCAGCCAGAGGTAGTCGGAGTGACGCGCGTACGAGGTCCAGCACTTCTCGCCCGTCACGACGTAGACGTCGCCCCGGCGCTCCGCGCGCGTGCGCACCGCGGCGAGGTCGGAGCCGGCCTCGGGCTCCGAGTAGCCGAGCGAGAAGTGGACGTCACCCCGCGCGAGCGGCGGCAGCCAGCGCGCGCGCTGCGCCGCGTCGCCCGCGCGGATCAACGTCTTGGCGACGAGGCCCGCGCCGAGCGGCGGTCGCGCGAGCCGGCGGTAGGCGATCTCGTCCCACAACAGGAACTCGAAGAGCGGCCCGTGGCCGAGGCCGCCCACCTCGCGCGGCCAGCCGAGCGAGAGCCAGCCGCGCTCGCCGAGCGCGCGGAAGAACGCGCGCACGCGTTCCCACTCGCGGTCCTGGTGGAAGAAGCCGTCGAGCCCGTTCCAGCCGTCGAGGAAGTCGGCGAGCTCGCGGCGGAAGGCGTCGGCGTCGCGGCCGAGGTCGAGGTCCACGCCGCGGCGCGGCCCGCTACGCGCGGCCGCCGCGGCCACGGCCCTTCGCGGACGAGCTTCCCGAGCCGCCTGCGTCGCCGCGCGCGTCGGGCTGCGAGCCGGCTTCGCGGTCGCCGGCGCCGCGCGCTCGAGCCTCCGAGCCGCGCTCGCCTCGCCGCGCGTTCGGGTCCGGGTTCCAGCGCGGCGGACGCCGCTCGGCGAACGCGCGCGGCCCCTCCTCGAAGTCCGGGTGCGCCCAGTGCAGGCGCAGCAGCGCCCAGGCGTACTCG
>DATAGA010000548.1:0-3407 GCA_036257215.1 Myxococcota bacterium | reverse complement strand
CCGAGCGGCGGGGTCCGCGCGATTCGATGGGACGCGAGCCGCCGCGTGACCGAGGTCGTCGACCCCACCGGCGCGCGCTGGCGCTGGACCTGGAGCGGCCTGCGGCCGGCGAGCTACACCGCCGCGGACGGGAGCGTCACGGGTTGGAGCGTCGCGGACGACGAGGTCGCGGAGGAGCGACAGGCGTCCGGGCGCGTCGTGACGTTCGCCTACCAGCCGACCGGCGAGGATCGCGCGGCGCCCTGGCGCCGCCCGCTGCGCCGCGCCTCCGACGGGCTCGGTCTCCTCGAAGAACGCGCGTACGACGCGTCCGGCCGGCTGGTGCGGGTTGCGAACGGCGCGGGCGAGGCGACGTCGTTCGGCTGGAGCGGCCAGAACCTGCTCGCCAGCGCGACCGACCCGAGCGGGACCGAGACGCGATACGAGAACCACGGCGAGCACGGCCATCCGCGCCGCATCCAGCGCGGCGAGCTGGAGGAGACGCTCGACTACGACGCGGTCGGGAACCTCCTGGTCGGGCGCGGCACGGGCGTCCTGCCCCCGGGCGTCGTCTCGCGCGGCTACGACGAGGACCGCAACCTCGCGCGGCTCGAGCTCGCCGACCTCGACCAGGTCGTCGTCGGCGAGACCCGCACGCTCGCGATCGAGCACCGGAGCGACGGGCAGGCGACGCGGATCGAGCGCCCGTTCGGAGGCGACAGCGAGCTCGTGTACGACGCCCTCGGCCGCGTCTCTCTGCGGCGCGACAGGTCCGAGGGCGTCTGGCGCCCGACGCGGCTCGCGCGCGACGCGCTCGGCCGCGTCGTCGCGCTCGAGCGCCCGAACGGGATGCGCACGACCTACCAGTACGACGCGGCCGGCCGGCTCGTCGGGCTCGCGCACCATCGCGGCGGGGCGTTCGACGGCGGCGCGTCGTTCACCTGGCGCAGTGGCCGGCTCGAGGAGCTGCGCGACGCGGCCCACGCGTTCGCGGTCGAGCGCTACGCCTACGATGCAGCGGGGCGGCTCGCCTCCGTCGCGTATCCGGGCGGCGAGTCGCTCGAGCTCGGTTACGACGGGCGCTCGCGCGTCGCGAGCGAGCGCTATCGACTCGCGTCGGGCGTCGAGCTGCGCCGGCTCGAGCACCGCTACGACGGCGCCGGCCGCCAGAGCGAGCTGCGCGACGGCGCGACGATGGTGCTCCAGCGCGAGTACGCGGCTGGACGGCTCGCGCGGGAGCGGTTCGGCAACGGCCTCACGCGCGCCTACGCGTACGACGGCGACGGCCTCCTCGCCGAGGCGACGCTGCGCACGGCCGCCGGGGCGCTCGTCGAGCGCAGCACGCTCGAACGCGAGCCGCTCTCCGCGCTCGCGCCGGGCGTCGCCTGGCGGGCCACGACCGCGACCTTCGGAGCGGTCGCGGCGACGACCGCCGAGCACTACTGGCTGGCGCCGGTCGGCGAGGGCGTCGCCGGCGCGCGCGTCGGCGGCTTCGCGCACGATCCGGCGGGAATCGACGTCGAGCCCCTCGCCTACGACGTGCTCGGCAACCTGGTGCGCGTCGGGAACGCGGGCGACCCCGCCGCCCGCAGCTTCCACTACGACGACGAGCACACGCGGCTGCGCCGCATCCGCCGCGGCTCTGGTTCCGTCCTCCGCGAGTACGCGTGGGACGAGGCCGGCTTCGCGCTCGCCCGCGACGGCGAAGAGATCGCCTGGGACGGGGGCGGGCGCCCCGTCGCCGTCGGCACGCGCTCCTCGTTCGCCTGGGACGCCGTCGGCCGGCCGGTGTCGGCCACGGTCGAGGGCGTCTCCGTGAGAATGCCGTTCGGAGGCCGCGTCCGCGCCGACGCCGCGGGCGCGGCCGTCGCGATCGAGCTCGGAGCGGTACGCATCGCCGTGTCGGGGAATCACTACTACCGGCACGCCGACTTCCGGGGCAACGTGAAGCTCGTGACCGACGCACTGGGCCGCGTCGTCTCCCACGTGCGCTACGCGCCCTACGGCGCGAACGTCGTGCACGGAGCCGCGGATCCCGAAGGCGGCTTCGCTCGGGGCCGCGCCGCCGGCGGCGATCTCGTCCTGCTCGGCGCGCGGCTCTACGACCCCGACGCCGGTCGCTTCCTCGCGCCGGACCCGGTGTTCCAGCTCGTGAGCCAGCACGCGTACGCCGGCGGCAACCCCGTCTGGTTCTGGGACCCGGACGGGCGCGAGGAGCGGGAGACGCAGGAGTCGCAGCCGTCGGGATTCGCGGTGGTCGTCGGCGTCGCGGGCCAACAGTTCGGGGTCGCGTTGATCGCCTTCGGGGGGCCGTGGGGCCTCACCGCCGGCCTCGGCGTGTACGTGATCTCGTCCGGCTTTCTCATCGGAGTGACCGCGCCGGACGTCGGTCACGACGGGTTCATCCGCCTGGGCTCGCTGATCGCGACGCCTCTCGGAAACCCGTGGTCGGGCATCGGGTTGGCCCTCGGCGGGTTCGCGGCGGGGCAGGCGACGCAGCGACCGCCGGTGGCGGCCCCGCCGCAGCCCAGGGTCTACCGGGACAGCAATCTCATGACGCCGGTCAACCCGACCAGCGTCGACTCGGTGAGCCCGGGCTGCAGCCCCGCGAGCCTCGCGTCGGCGCCCCGTGCGGATCGAGTCATCCTTCCGCTCGCCGGCGTGCAGCTCGTACTCGCGCTGGTTCTGGTCTGGGAGCGGGCTCGCAAGGGCTCGCGAGGAGACCGCGATGCACGACATTGAGACCTCGAGCTGGAGAGAGCGCAGGCTGCTCCGGAGCGCTGATCGGGCAGCGTCGCGTCCGAGGTCGGACACGCTGCTCTGGTATGCCTATCTCGCAGCGATCGTCGCGTGGTTCGGCTGGAGCTGGTTCGCCGGGCCAGGGGGTTTCCTGGGCGGCATGGAGCTGATCGAGCTCCTCTGGGCCCTGGCCTTCCTCGTTGCCGTGATGGAGCTCGACACCGCCCTGCGTCTCCTAGGACGCCTGCGTCGCGCGCAGCCCCTTGCTGCGAATGCGAGCCCACCGAGCCCGGCCGTCGAGGCTCCGCGTGGACCCACGCGGCTGGCGCCGGCGGAGGTCCGCCGGCTCGCCGGCGCCTCCGCCTACGCCGAGCACCTGGAGCGTTTGCGCTGGCTCCTTCCGCTCCTGGCTGCGGGCGCGCTCGTCTCGACGTCGGCCGCGCTCGCGTGGGTCGAGCTGCCCCGACCGCTCGACCTGGTGGTCGCAGGCTTCGCCGGCGTGTCCATCGCGGCGACGATCTCCGTCGCGCGCCTGCACGGCTGGGTGCGCCTCGTGGCGGTGCTCTCGCAGCGGGGCGCCTAGCGACTGGGCGTCGAGGACGCCGCTCAGGCGTAGTGGCTGCGGCGCTTCACCGCGAGCTCGCGGTCGAGCTCGAAGATCTGGACCTTCTTCCAGCCCTCGGGCGCGC
>DATAGA010000520.1:0-4264 GCA_036257215.1 Myxococcota bacterium | reverse complement strand
CGGCGGATCTCGGCCATCGGGCGGGTGAGGTCGATCCGGACGACGCCGCCGGGGAGCTCGCCCTCCGTCACGTCGGGCAGGTACTTCGCGGGGTTGGTCTCGAGCTGCTCGAGGAACACACCCTCGTGCGTGATCCTGCCGAGGACCTGGCGGTCCGCCGAGCACGAGACGCCGAGGCCGATCGGGAGCGATGCCCCGTGGCGGGGCAGCCGGATCACGCGCACGTCGTGGCAGAAGTACTTCCCCCCGAACTGCGCGCCGATGCCCGTGCGGCGGGTGAGCTCGTGCACCTGCTCCTCGAGCGCGAGGTCGCGGAAGGCGCGGCCGCGCTCGTTGCCGCTCGTCGGCAGGCCGTCGAGGTAGCGCGTGCTCGCGAGCTTCACGGTCTTGAGTGTGAACTCGGCGGACGTGCCGCCGATCACGATCGCGAGGTGGTAGGGCGGGCACGCCGCCGTGCCGAGCGTGCGGATCTTCTGGTCGAGGAAGGCGAGCAGCTTCTCCGGGGAGAGCACCGCGCGCGTCTCCTGGAAGAGGAAGCTCTTGTTCGCGGAACCGCCGCCCTTCGTCACGAAGAGCAGCTCGTACTCGTCGCCGGGCTCGGCATAGAGCTCGATCTGCGCCGGGAGGTTCGTCCCCGTGTTCCGCTCCTCGTACATCGTGACGGGCGCCATCTGCGAGTAGCGCAGGTTCGTGTTCGTGTACGTCTCGTAGATGCCTCGCGAGAGCGCCTCGGCGTCGTCGCCGGTCGTCCACACGCGCTGGCCCTTGTGGCCGATCACGATCGCCGTGCCGGTGTCCTGGCAAGACGGGAGGATCATGCCCGCCGACACGTTCGCGTTCTTCACCATCTCGAGCGCGACGAAGCGGTCGTTGTCGGAGGCCTCCGGGTCGTCGAGGATCTTGCGCAGCTGCGCCAGGTGGCCCGCCCGGAAGAGGTGGGAGACGTCGCGTACGGCCTCGGCCGCGAGGCGCGTGAGCGCCGCCGCCTCGACGCGGAGGACGCGCTCCCCCGCGAAGCTCGCGGTCGCGACGTAGTCGCCCTCGAGCCGCCGCCACGCGGTCTCGCCCGGATCGAGCTCGAAGAGGGGCTGGTAGGAGAACTCGGGCATCGTCGCTCCCGCGTGGCGCCGCGGCGCGCGGCGCGAGAGCAGGGACTCTAGCAATCCGCGCGCGGACGCCCCGCCGCGCGCGGCCGTGCGGCGAGGAGCGCGTCCACCTCGGCGAGCGCGGGCCGCTCGGCGCCGGGGGCGAAGCGTCCGCGCTCGATGCGCGCGAGCAGGGCGCGGGCCGACTCGGCCCACGCGCCGGGCGGTGAGCCCTCGAGCGCTCCTTCGAGCGCGCGCGCGGCGGCAGCCGCGGTGGCGTCGGCGTCGCCCCGCGCGCGCGCGCCGTGCGCCTCGCGCAGCCAGTCGTCGACGCCGCGAGTCGGAGCGGGTCGCGCGCGCCGCGTGCGCCGGCGCAGGGCCGCGACGGCGAGGAGCGCCGCGGCCGCCAGTGCCGCGGCGCCGAGCGCGGCGGGCAGCCAGCGCTGCGCGCGCGCGTGCGAGGCGTCCGCCGTCGCGCGCGGCCGCGCGGCGCCCGCGCTCGAGGCAGCCTGCGACTCGCGGACGTCGAGCGCGGGCAGCGCGATGCGCGCCTCCGCGTACGCGCGCGCCGCGGGGTCGAAGTGGACCAGGCGCAGCTCCGGCAGCGCGAGCGGGCCGGCGCGCCGCGGCACGACGTCGAACGCGAAGTAGCGCCGCCAGACGAGCTCGCGACCGGCGTCGCGGGCCAGCTCGCGGCGTCGCTCGAGCACCTCCACGTCGGGCGTTGCCGCGAGCTGCGCCACCGGCGAGGGCGCGAGCCAGGTGTTCCCGCTCCCGATCGCGACGACCGAGAGCCGGGCGGAGCCGCCGAGCGTGACACGCTCGGGCGTCAGCGACGCGCTCCAGCGCACCGGCCCGACGAGTCCCGAGAAGAGCTCCGGGCGGCCCGCCTCCGGCAGCGGCTCGATGGTCGCCTCCACGGCGGGGACGGGGACGATCTCGTCGCCGTCGAGCGAGGTGCAGCGCACGCTCGCTCCTTCGATCCGCAGCGGCCCCGGATGCGCCGGGAACACCGCGCGGTGCTCGGAGAGCCCGATGCGGTGCGGGCTGCCGATCGGCCCCAGCGCGCCGCCCGCGGCGAGCCCGACGAGCCACTCCGCGCGCGCGCGCGGAAAGGCGAGCGGCACCTCCCACGCGTGGGTCGCGTCGGGCCGGCGCAGGACGCGTACGTGGTAGTGGAGCTGCTCGCCGACGAACGCCTGCGCGCGGTCGAGCGTCGCCTCCACCACGCAGCGAGGCTCGGCGAGCGCGGCGCGAGCCGGCGCGAGCTCGACGACCGCGACCGCCACGGGGAGCGCGCGCCAGGCGAGCCGCAGCAGACTGCCGGAGGCGCGGGCGCGGCGGCGCTCGGCGCGGGCTGCGCGTGTCACGACCCGGCGGCCGCGAGCGCGGGCGGCAGCGGGCGGGCGCGCTTCACCAGCGCGGGCCCCGCACGCGCGCCGCGCCGCCGCGCCGCTTCGGCGCCCCGACGGCCCGCAGCGCCGCGCCGGGGTCGTCCTCGACGGCCGCGAGCCACTGCGCGGCCGCGTCGGGCGAGAGCTGGACGGGCGTTCCGCCGCTGCCCTCGGGCGCGACGCGCGGCTCGCGCGGCGCCGGCTCGCGCGACTCGCCGTCGGGCCCCGGCTCGGGCTCGCCTTCCTCTCCGCCCTCTCCTCCGTCTGCGGGCTTCCTGTCTTCGCCCGAGCCCGGAGCGGGCAAGGGCTGGCGTCGCGCCTCCTGCGCCGCGCGCGCCGCGAGCGCGCGCAGTACCCACTCGAGGTTGAAGCGCGCCTCGCGGTCGTCCGGAGCGAGGGCGAGCGCGTCGAAGAAGGCGTCGCGCGCGCGCTCGAGATCGCCGCGCTCGAGCGCCGCGACGCCGAGGTCGTACCAGGCGAGCGCAGCGGTGTCGCGCTCGTGCGCGCGAGCCGCCGCGGCGAAGAACGCCCGCTCGGCCTCCTCGAGCTCGCCCGCCGACGCGCGGGAGAGGCCGAGTCGCACGAGCGCCGTGCCGCTTTCCGGGTGCCGGCGGACGGCCCCCTCGAGCGCCGCGTCGTCGCGCGGCGCGCCGGCCCCGACGAGCGTGAGCGCGAGCAGGGCGACCGCCGCGCGCGCGCGGCGCGCGCTGGCGCCGACCGGCGCGAGCGCCGCGGCGCCCCGTCCGCGCCGGCGCTCGGGCGCGGTCGCCGCGAGAGCGAGCGCGAAGGCGAGGCCCGCGAGGGCGGGCGTCGCGCTGCGCGCGACGCGCCGCTCGACGGTGCCGTCCTGCGCGCGCGCGGCGTCGCGGCGCACTGCGGACACGACCGCGTCGGGGTCGACGCCGCCGAAGCGGTCGCCGCGCAGGAGCGCGCCGTCGCTGGGCTCGACGAGCTCGGCCAGCCGCGCCGGGTCGCTGCGCGAGACGACCGTCTCGCCGCGCCAGTCGCGCAGCGGCGTCCCGTGCAGGACCACCGGCGCTCCGGCCTCGGTGCCGAAGACGACCGCCACGACGCGAAGGCCCGCGGCCGTGACGGCGGTCAGGGCGGACTCGGACGGATCCGGCTCCTCGCCGTCGGAGAGGAGCAGCAGCACGCGCGGCCGCGAGCTGTCCGCGCGATAGGCGCGCGCGGCCGCCCGCACGCCGGCGGAGATCCGCGAGCCCGTCTCGGAGAGGAGCGAGTCGTCGAGCGCGGGGGCGAGCTCCGCGAGGGCGGCGTGGTCGGGCGTGAGGGGCGTCAGCAGCACGCCCTCTCCGGCGAAGGCCGCGAGCGCGGCGCGGTCGCCGGGCCCGAGCCGCGTGAGCACTTCGCGCGCGAGCGCGCGCGCCCGCTCGAGCCGGCTCGGCGGCACGTCGCGCGCCAACATGCTCGTCGACACGTCGAGCAGGATCACGACGTCCACCCCGGACGCCGGCACGCGCACCGTGCGCTCGCCGAAGCGCGGGCCCAGGAGGGCCAGCGCGGCGGCGGCCAGCGCGCCGACCAGCAGCCAGTCGCGCCGGCGCGGATCGCGCGGCGCCGACGCGCCGAGGAGGCGTGCGCTCCGGCGCGCGGCCGCGGCGCGGCCGAAGACGAGGGCGGCGAGCGCGGCGGCGAAGAGAACCGCGAGCGTCGGCGCGAGCGTTCCGTGCGCGAGCGCGCCGCTCAGAGCGGGGCTCATGACGGCACCCGGCGCGCGAGGCCGCGCGCGACGCCGAGCTCGAGAGCGAGGGCGAGGCACGCGGC
>DATAGA010000517.1:0-11004 GCA_036257215.1 Myxococcota bacterium | reverse complement strand
CGCTCGCAGATCTGCGCGGCCGTCGCCGCGGCCGCTCTCGCGGGGGCCTGCGCGCTGCTCGGGCCCCGGCCGGTCCCGCCAGACGCGCTCGCCGAGCTCGCCGGCCGCGCGGAGCGCGCCCGGGGGCTGCGCTTCGAGGCGCCCATCGACGCCCGGGTCGTGAGCCCGCGCCGGCTGCGCGGGCTGCTCGCGGACGAGCTCGACGCGGGCCTGCGCCGCGAGGACTTCGCGCGCGCGGAGGCCGTCGGCCAGGCGCTCGGGCTCTTCCCGCCCGCGTTTGACCTGCGCGCCGCGTTGCTCGAGCTCCAGGCGGACACGGTCGCGGGGTTCTACACGCCGCTGCGTCAGCGCCTCGTGCTGGTCGTCGACGGTTCGCTCGACGCCGCGCTCGCGAGCGGTGTCGACCAGATCGCCGTGCACGAGCTGGTCCACGCGCTCCAGGACTCCCACACGCAGCTCCTCGCCGTCCTCCTCGGCCTCGACGACCACGACGACCTCGCGTTCGCGCTCGGCGCGCTGCTCGAGGGCGACGCCGTTCTCGCGGCGTTCCGCGACCGCGAGGCGCGCGGAGGGCGCGCCGTGCCGACGCCCGCAGAGTACGCGCGCGGCTTCGCGGGCGAGCCGGAGGACGGGGAGGCGGCGCTGCCGCGCTTCCTGCGCGAGAGCTACCTGCAGCAGTATCCGCTCGGTTACGCGTACGCGAGCGCGCTCGTGCAGGAGGGCGGGGCGGACGCGCTAGACGCGGCGCTGCGCGACCCGCCGCTCTCGAGCGAGGCGCTGCTCGACTTCGCCGCGGCGCACGCCGAGGGCCGTCGCGCGGCGTCGCCGCCGGCGCTGCCGTTCCTGGACCTCGATCCGGCGACGCTCGGCTGCGGCGCGAACGCGGCGCTCGGCCGCAACACCTTCGGCGAGCTCGGGCTGCAGGCGTTCGCCGCCGAGCGCGGCGCCTCGCGCGAGCGCGCCGCAGCGGCGGCCGACGGCTGGGACGGCGACCGCGCCGTTGCGCTCGCGTGCGGGGCGGAGGAGGCGGCGTTCGCCTGGCTCGTGCAGCTCGACACCGAGCTCGACGCCGCGGAGCTCGCGACGCTGGCCGCGTCGACCCTGCGCCCCGGCGAGACGATCGAGCGCGAGGGGCGCCGCGTGCTGCTCGCGCGCGGGCTCGCGCCGGACGCTCGGCGCGCCGCGCTCGCGGCCCCGGCGCGCTCCTTCGCGAGCCTCGACGCCTACCTCGCCGCGCGCCCCGGGATCCTCGAGCGCGCCGCGCGACTGCGGCGCGTTGCGGGGCCCGCCGCGCGTCCGTAGCCTGCGCGCGCCATGGCGACGCTCTGGTTCGCGCGGCACGGCCAATCGACCTGGAACGCGGAGGGCCGCTGGCAGGGTCAGGGGGATCCGCCGCTTTCCGAGCTCGGCCGCGCGCAGGCCGAGGCGCTCGCGGAGGCGCTCTCCGGCGCCGGCATCGCGTTGCTCGTCTCGAGCGACCTCGAGCGCGCGCGCGAGACGGCGCGCATCGTCGGCGCGCGGCTCGGTCTCGACCCCGTGCTCGAGCCGGCACTACGCGAGCACGACGTCGGCGCCTGGAGCGGGCTCACGCACGCGGAGATCGAGGCGCGCTGGCCGGAGGAGCTCGCGCGCTTTCGCGCGGGCGACCTCGCGCTCGCGCCGGGCGGCGGCGAGAGCCGGCTCGCGCTGCGCACGCGCGTCCGCGCGGCGCTGGCGCGGCTCGAAGCGCGCGCCGGCGGTCCGCTCGCGCTCGTGAGCCACCTCGGCGTGCTGCGCGCGCTCGCGCCGGGCGCCCACGTGGCGCCCGGCGGACTGCTTCGCCTCGACGCGGACTCGCCGGCCCAGCTCGCGGAACGCGGCGATCCGGCTCCGACGAGGAAGCAGCCGGGGCCGATCCAGGGCTCCTAGACGGCGCTGGCCCGGCCGCGCCGGGCTCGTCATCCTAGAAGTCCGCGCACGCGGGCGGGACGGCGGGCTCGGCCTCGGAGGAGTGGAGATGGCGCAGCCGCGATTCGCGTTCTGGTGGCTCCTCGGCGCAGCGGTCTGGGTGGCCGCGACCGGGCTGCGCGGCGGCTTCCTGGCGTCGCTCGTCGGGCTCCCGCTGGCGCTCGGCCTCGTGCTCGCAGCCACGAGCGCGAGCCGGGGCGACGAGCGCGCGCCCCGACGCGTCGCCGGCGCGGGCGTCGGCGCGCTGCTCTTCGCGCTCGCCCATCTCCTCGTCGGGGGCGGGTTGGCCGGCGTGACGAGCCTCGTGCTCGCCCTCGGCGCGATCGCCGCGGGCACCCGGCTCTCGCTCGAGCACGAGCCCGTCGCGCGCGAGCTGCCGCCGCGCAGCGAGCGCAGCGCATCGCTCGCGTTCGCGCTCGCGGCGGACGAGACGCTCCGGCTGTACTGGGACTTCACGGGGCGGCTCTCGCCGCGAGGGAGCCCGGGCTTCGTCGCGGAGCGGTTGCGCGCGGCGGCCGCGCGCAATCGCGAGCGCGGCCTGCTGACCGATCCCGCGCTCGCGCACCCGCTGCCGCCGGGCCTCGAGAAGCCCGAGCTGGACCGCGTCGCGTTGCGCGGGCTCGGCGACGTCGAGACGCTGCGCTTCGAGAGCGAGTACGAGCCCATCGACCCCGAGCTGCGTGACGCGTGGCTCGCGGTGCGGCCTAACCGCACGGCGCACGCCTGGCTGTGGCGCCACGCCGGCGGCGGCAGGCCCGCGCTGATCGCAATCCACGGCTACAGCGGCGGGCGCCCCGCGCTCGACGCGCGCGGCCTCGACCTCGTGCGTCTGCACCGCGAGCTCGGGCTCGACGTCGCGCTCTTCGCGCTCCCGCTGCACGGCCCGCGCGCGGCGGGCCGGCGCTCGGGCGAGGGCTTCTTCGACGGCGATCCGCTCGCGCCGAACGCCGCGCTCGGGCAGGCGGTGTGGGACCTGCGCCGGCTCGCGGGCTGGCTGCGCGCGGAGGGGGCGCCCGTCGTCGGCGCCTACGGCGGGAGCCTCGGCGGCGCGACGACCGCGCTCTTCGCGTCGCTCGACGGACGTCTCGCGTGCGCGATCCCGCACATTCCAGCGGCGGACCTCGCCGCGCTCGTGTGGGACTCGCTCTCGCCGCAGCGCCGGGCCGAGCTCGAGGCCGAGGGCGTGAGCCGCGCGCTCTTCGACGAGGCGTGGGCGCCGGTCGCGCCGCTGCGCCACCGCCCGAAGGTCGCACCCGAGGGCCGCCTGATCATCGCCGGCGCCGCGGACCGCCTCTGCACGCCGGCGGCGATTCGCGCGCTCCACGAGCGCTGGGACCGCTGCGAGCTGCACTGGTTCCGCGGCAGCCACCTCTGGCCGCTCGGCCGCGGCGGCGTGCGCCAGCGCCTCGACGCGCACCTGCGCCTCACGCTCCTCGCGCCGCCGCCCGCGCACGTCGAGCCGACCGATGCGCCCGCGGACGTCGAGCCGAGCGAAGCGCCCGCGCCCTCCGGGCCGCCGCCGCTCTCCCGCTTCCGCCGTACATGAAGGAGGGGACGCTCCACGTTCTCCCTTCGGCGGGAAAGGGGAGCGTCCCCTTGGTGCTAGAACGCGGACTGGGAGAAAGGGACCGTGCCCCTTCCGCGCAGCAGGTTCTTGAGCAGCTTGCCGGCCGGGTTGCGCGGGAGCGGGTCGTCGCGGAACTCGACCTGCTCGGGGACCTTGAACGACGCGAGGTGCGCGGCCACGTGGGCGCGCACCGCCTCGGGTGAGAGCCGCGAGCCGGCCACGCGCCGCACGATCGCCTTCACGCGCTCGCCGAGCTCCGGGTCGGGGACCCCGACGATCGCCGCCTCGTCGATCTCGGGGTGCTCGGCGAGGCAGTTCTCGATCTCGACGCAGTACACGTTCTCGCCGCCGCGGATGATCATGTCCTTGGCGCGGTCGAGCACGTAGTAGAAGCCCTCGGCGTCGCGCGTGCCGAGGTCGCCGGTGTAGAGCCAGCCGTCGCGCACCGCCTCCGCGGTGGCGTCGGGGCGGTTCCAGTAGCCCGGCGTCACGGTGGGGCCGCGGAAGCGCAGCTCTCCGAGCGTGCCGTCGGGCACCACCTTTCCCTCCGCGTCCACGACCTCGAGCTCGAGCACGGGGATCGGCCGGCCCACGGACGTCTTGCGGCCCAAGAGGTCCTTGCCGCCGTTCACTGTCGCGACGCCGTGGGTCTCCGTGAGCCCGTACGCGTTCGCGAAGCTCGGCTCGATCGGAAGCACCTCCCGCGCCTTCTCGATCGTCTCGGGCGGGGTCGGCGCGCCGCCGAAGCTGATCGCGCGCAGGCTCGAGAGGTCGTACTCGCGCACCTTGGGGTGGTGCACGACGCGGTGGAGCATGGTGGGAATCGCGCCCCAGTTCACGATCCGCTCGTCCTGGATCAGCTTCATCACCTGCTCGGGATCGAACCGGCCCTCGCTGAACACGAGTTTCGCGCCGGCGGTGAGCGCGGTGCACACGCTCGAGTGGAGGCCGCCCACGTGGAAGAGCGGCGAGGTGAGCAGGTTCGCCGGCTGCGCCGGCGCAACGCCCGCCGGCGCCGCGGCGACCGCGGGCGGCCCGGCCATGAGCGCGCCCGCGAGCGTCGCGAACACGATGCCCGTCACCTGCGCGATCGTGCCGCGATGGGTGGTGATGCAGCCCTTCGAGCGCCCGGTGGTCCCCGACGTGTAGAGGATCACGAACGGGTCGTCCTCGTCGATCGGGACGCTGGGCGGCGCGTCCGACGGCACGAGCAGATCGGCGATCGGACGCGTCCCGGGCGGCGTCTCCGCGCCGATGTAGAAGATCGCCTCGAGCGCGTCGAGCCGTCCCGCGAGCGGCGCGACGCGCGGCCACAGCCGCTCGTCGACGACCAGGAAGCGGCTGCCGGAGTCGGTGAGGCCGTACTCGACCTCCTCGGTCGACCACCAGCCGTTGAGGCCGACGCCGATCCCGCCCGCGGACACCGCGCCGAAGAGCGCGATCAGCCAATCGGGGCAGTTGTACGAGAGCACCGCGAGGCGGTCGCCCTTGTTCAGGCCGTGCTCGCCTGCGAGGCGCGCGCCGGCGCCGAAGCACAGGCGCGCGAACTCTCCGTACGAAATGCGGCGGGCGCCCTGGACGAGGCAGTCCGCGTCCCCGCGCAGCCCCACGTTGGCGATCTTCTCGCGCAGCGAGCGCTCGCGGTTCTTCCAGTTGCGCATCGGGCGGCCCTGCACCGTCTCGACGACGACCTCGAACGGCGCGCCGGCCCCGGTGAGCCGCTCGACCACCTCGTCCCACGTCATGAGGTACCTCCAGGAAGCGGAAAGCCTAGACGCGCCAGCCAGACCGTCTCAACCGACGCGCGCCGCAGCGGGATGCGCGGGGGCCGCGTGCGGGCGGCGGCGCCAGCGGCGGACGGCGGCGATCCCGAGCCCCGCCCCGGCGACGTCGAGCGCCACGTCGCGCGCGCTCGCGGTCCGCCGCGGGGAGAGGGACTGGAGGGCTTCGTCGGCCCCGGCGACCGCGAGCGCGAGCCCCGCGGCGCGCAGCGCCGGGACCGGGCCGCCGCCCGCCGCGAGCGCCCGGTCGGCGAGCCCGCCGAGCGCGGCGTACTCCGCGACGTGCGCCCCCTTGCGGATCCAAACGTGAGTGCGGACGGCCATTTGGGGCGAGAGCCCGAGAAACTGCAGGAAGGGGACGATGCGCGAGCCGGTGGCGAGCGACGAGAACGCGCCCTGGCCGAGCGAGAGGATCAGGGCCGCCCAGAGGACGACCGGGAGCCAGCGCCGGAGCGCCTCGCGCAGTGTGCGTCCTCCGCCCGGCTCGCGGCCAGCCCCGTAGGGTAGCGTCCGCGCGTGCCGGCCCCGTCCCGCCGCATCGGCCTCGTCTACGAGCTCCTCGGCGAGCGGCCGCTCGCGCCGGGCGAGCCGCGCGACGCGCACGACGAGTACGAGCCGGAGACGACGGTCGAAGCGCTCGAGGCGGCGCTGCGCCGCCTCGGCTGCGAGCCGGTCCGCCTCGGCGGGCCGCGCGCGCTGCTCGCGCTCGCGGGCAAGGGCGGCGCCGCTCCGGTCGAGGCCGCGCTCAACATCGCCGAGGGCGAGCGCGGCCGGAACCGCGAGGCGTGGGCGCCGATCCTCCTCGAGTTGCTCGGCGTCCCGACGCTCGGCTCCGACGCGCTCACGCTCTCGCTCTCGCTCGACAAGGCGTGGGCGAAGGACGTCGTCGCGGCGGCAGGCGTGCCGTGCACGCCCCACGCCTCGCTCGAGCGGGCGGCCGAGTGCGAGGCCGCCGCCGAACGCCTCGGGCTCCCGCTCTTCGTGAAGCCGCGCTGGGAGGGGACGGCGAAGGGCATCGGCCGCCGCTCGCGCGTCGAGACTCTGGCGGAGCTGGAGGAGGAGGTGGCGCGGGTCGTGCGCGTCTACCGCCAGCCCGCGCTCGTCGAGCCCTTCCTCGCCGGGCCCGAGTACACCGTGTGCGTGAGTGGCCACGCACCGGCGCGGGCGTGGCCGGCGCTCCAGCGCGCGCTCGAGCGCGGGAGCCGCATCGGGCTCCACGCCCTCGCCGGAGAGCACGGCGCCGGCGACCTCGCCGGCGACGCGACGGGCGTGCTCGCGCCCGAGCTCGACGCCGAGCTCGGCCGGCTCTCGCTGCGGGCGTTCGACGCGCTTCGCTGTCGCGACTACGCCCGCGTCGACTGGAAGCTCGACCGAGACGGCGCCCCGCGCTTCCTCGAGATCAATCCGCTCCCGACGTTTGCGGTCGACGGGTCGTTCGCGATCCTCGCGGAGCTCCTCGGCGAGCCCTACGACGCATTTCTCGCGGGCATCCTGGCCGAGGCGCTCCGGAGGCTCGACCTGTGAACCCCTTTCCGCGCGCGCCGCGGCCGGCGGACGTGCCCGACGCCGACTGGTGCGACGCGGGCTGGCAACTGCGCCACCGGGTCCGCACGGCGGAGGAGCTCGCCCGCTACGTGGACCCGGTGCCCGACGAGGTGCGCGCGGTCGGCGCGCTCGCCGAGCGCTTCCGCTTCGTCATCACGCCCTACTACGCGGCGCTCATGGACCGGAGCGACCCGGCGTGCCCGATCCGCCGCCAGGTGGTGCCGCGCACCGCCGAGCTCGACGACCCGCTCGGCCTCGCCGATCCGCTCGACGAGGTGGCGCACTCGCCCGTCAAGAACGTGATCCGCGTCTACCGCGACCGGATCGCGTTCTGCGTGAACAACGAGTGCGCGCTCTACTGCCGCTTCTGCCTGCGCAAGCGCATGGTCGGCGACGAGGAGTGGACCATGCAGCGGCGCGAGCTCGGCGTCGCGCTGGAGTGGATCCGCCGCACGCCCGAGATCCGCGACGTGCTGCTGACCGGCGGCGACCCGCTCGTCTTCTCGGACGAGCGGCTCGACTGGCTGCTCTCCGAGCTGCGCGCGATCCCCCACGTCGACGTCGTGCGGCTCGGGACCCGCCTTCCGGTGACACTCCCGTTCCGCGTGACGCCCGCGCTCTGCGCCGTGCTCGAGCGCCACCACCCGATCTGGTTGAACACGCACTTCAACCACCCGCGCGAGCTCACCGCCGAGGCCGCGGAGGCGTGCGACCGGCTGCTGCGCGCCGGGGTCCCCATCGGGAACCAGAGCGTGCTCCTCGCCGGCATCAACGACGACGTCGAGACGATGAAGGCGCTCTGCGAGGGCCTCGTGCGGATGCGCGTGCGGCCCTACTACTGCTACCAGGCGCAGCTGCTCGAGGGGACGGCGCACTTCCGCGTCCCGATCGAGCGGGGGATCGAGCTCTTCCGCGCGCTGCGCGGGCGTACCACGGGCTTCGCCATCCCCCAGTACGTGCTCGACACGCCGTATGGCAAGGTGCCGCTCGCATACCCGTATCTGCGCGGCCGCGAGGGGGACGAGGTGGTCGTGGAGGCGCCCGACGGGCGGCTGTGGCGCGAGCGGAACCCGCGTTGAGCGCCGACGAGCCGCCTCCGGCGCCGCCCGTGCCGCGCCTCGGCGCGACGGCGGCGCTCCTCGCGGCGAGCGTCCTCCTCTCGCGCGCGCTCGGCCTCGTGCGCGACATGGTGCTCTCGGCGCGCGTCGGCGCCGGCCCCGAGGCGGACGCGTACAACGCCGCCTTCCAGCTGCCGGACCTGCTCAACTACTTCCTCGCCGGCGGCGCGCTCTCGATCGCGTTCGTCCCGCTCTGGACGCGTACCCGCGCGCGCGACGGCGAGGAGGCCGCGGCGCGCCTCTTCCGCACCGTGCTCGGGACGCTCGGCGTCGTGGTCGCGGTGGCGAGCGGCGTGCTCTGGCTGGCGGCCGACGCGCTCGTGGCGCTCCAGTTCCCGCGCTTCGACCCGGCGCAGCGCGCACTCACCGCGCAGCTCACGCGCATCGTCCTCCCCGCCCAGCTCTTCTTCGTCTGCGGCGGGGTGGTGCAGGCCGCGCTCATGGCGCAGGGCCGCTTCGCGGCGCAGGCCGCGGCGCCCCTCGTCTACAACGTCGGCATCATCCTCGGGGGCTTCCTGCTCGCCCCGACGCTCGGCGTCGCGGGGTTCGCCTGGGGCGCGCTCCTCGGCGCGGCGGTGGGCGCGCTCGTGCTGCCGCTGCTCGACGCGCGCGGGCGCCTCCCGCTCGGGCTCCGCGTCGCGCCCTTCGACCGCGCGTTCGTCGGCTACCTCGCGGTGGCGGCCCCGCTGATGGCCGGGGTCACGCTCCTCACCGTGGACGAGTGGTACGACCGCTGGTTCGGTCAGCTCGGCGGCGAGGGAACCATCGCGAGCCTCGCGTACGCGCGCCGCCTGATGCAGGTGCCCGTCGCCGTCATCGGCCAGGCGCTCGCGACCGCCGCGCTGCCGACGCTCGCGCGCCTCTGGTCCGAGGGCCGGCGCGAGGAGCTCGACGGGCTCGTGCGCCGGACGCTCGAGGCCGGCCTCGGGCTCGGGGTCCTCGGCGCCGCCGCGACGTGGGCGCTGGCGCCGCCGCTCGTCACGCTCGTCTACCAGCGCGGCGCGTTCGGGCCGGACGACGCCGCCCGGGTCGCGGCCACGCTCGAGGTCTTCGCGTTCGCCGTGCCCGCCTGGATCGCGCAGCAGATCGCCGTGCGCCCGTTCTACGCGCGCGGCGACACCTGGCGGCCGATGCTGCTCGGGACGGTGCTCGCGGCGGCGGCGCTGCCGCTCTACCGCGCGCTCGCCGGATACGGCGCACCCGGCCTCGCCGCCGCGGGCGCGCTCGGGGTAGGCGCGAGTGCGCTCGCGACGCTCGTCCTCGCGCGCGCGAGCCACGGCGCGCCGCGGCTGGGATCGGTCGCGCTCGCGGCGCTGCGCGCGGCCGCGGTCGGCGTCGCCGTGGGGCTCGTCGCGCGTGCGGCGCAGCCCGGGGCGGGCGGCCCGTGGGGCGCGCTCGTGGACCTCGCTTGCGGGGGCGCCGCGTTCGCCGCCGCGGCGAGCGCCGGAGCCTTCCTCGCGAGCGGCGCCGCGACGCGCGACGCTGCGCTGCGGATCGTTCGGGCCGCGCTGCGGTGGCCGCGCCGGAGCGAGACGCCGGCGCGCTGAGGCCGTCGCGGGCCCGGGTGCGGTTGCTAACGTTGGCGGCTCCGGGCGCGTAGCTCAGCTGGTAGAGCAGCGGACTCTTAATCCGCCGGTCGGAGGTTCGAGCCCTCCCGCGCTCACCACCGCCTCTCGCCGGGGTGGCGGAACTGGTAGACGCAGTGGCCTTAGGAGCCACGGTCCTCGCGACGTGCAGGTTCGACTCCTGTCCCCGGCACCAATCACTCGACGAAGCGACCGAGCCCCGAGGAGCCGAGCGTCCCCATGGCCGAGACCGAGACCGCCGCCCCGTCCGCGCTGCGCGTGACCGCCGAGGAGGCCGGGCCGGTGCTGCGCGTGCTCTCCGTGGAGGTGCCCGCGGAGCGCGTGCGGCGCGCCTTCGACCACGCCTACCGCGATCTCGGCCGGCGCGCGCACGTGAAGGGCTTCCGGCCGGGCAAGGTCCCGCGCTCCGTGCTCGAGCGGCTGTACGGCCCGATGCTGCTCGAGGACGTGGAGCGCTCGCTCGTCGCCGAGACGCTGCCCGAGGCGGTGGAGCAGCTCGGCGTCGAGCCCGTGGCCGAGCCGGCGGTCGAGTCCGACCCGCCCAAGGGCGACGCGCCGTTCCACTACACCGCGCGGATCGAGGTGAAGCCCCGGATCGAGCTGCCCGACCTCGCCGGCCTCTCGGGGCAGCGCCCCGCGGTGGCGGTGGAGGACGCCGACGTCGAGCGCGAGCTCGAGGCTCTGCGCCAGCGCCGCGCGACGCTCGCCGACCTTCCGCCGGACACCGCAATCGAGGACGGCCACTACGTGGCGCTCGACTACGCCGGGAGCGTGGGCGGCAAGCCGTTCGAGGGCGGGAGCGGGCAGGGCGCGACGATCCAGGTGGGCTCGGGCGTCTTCGCGCCGGGCTTCGACGAGGCCCTCCACGGCCTGCGCGCGGGAGACGACAAGGAGATCGCCGTCGCGCTGCCCGCCGACTCCGGCTGGGGCGAGGCCGCGGGCCACGACGCCACCTTCGCGGTGCACGTGGTCGCGGTGAAGCACCGCCCGCTCCCCGCCCTCGACGACGCGTTCGCGCGCGAGGTCGGCGGGCTCGAGAGCGTAGACGCGCTGCGCGAGCGGCTGCGCAGCGGGCTCCTGGCGGCGCGCGAGCGCGAGGCGCGCGCGCGGCTGCGCGCGACGCTGCTCGACGACGCGCTGCGCCGCGTCGAGTTCCCGGTCCCGCCGGGGCTCGCCGAGCGCCGGCTCGAGGCGCGCCTCCAGCTCGCGCACCGCGAGCTCGAAGGCGCGCTGCCCCACGACGCGCTCCACGCGCGGCTCGACGCGTGGCGCGAGGAGTGGCGCCCGGCCGTCGAGCGCGAGCTGCGCGAGGAGCTGCTGCTCGACGCCGTGGGCGCGGCACGCGGATTCGCCGCCAGCGAGGAGGAGGTCACCGCGCGGATCGACGAGCTCGCGCGCGAGCAGGGCATCGACGCGCGGCGGCTGCGGCGGAGCTACGAGGAGCGCGGCATGCGCGGCGC
>DATAGA010000504.1:0-2333 GCA_036257215.1 Myxococcota bacterium | reverse complement strand
CCGAGCAGGTCCTTCACCGGCAGCAGGTAGGTGTCGTCCTGCGGAAACGCGGTCATGTGGCTGCTGCCGCCCACCACGACGACGCGATCGTCCACGACGGCGGCCGTCGGGCCGAGCAGGCCGAGGGGCAATCGAGGTCGTTCGCTCCACGCGTCGCGATCCGGGTCGTAGACGGTCACATCGCGCAGCGCGAAGGCCGAGAGCGGGCGTCCGCGCGACCAGAAGGGCAGCCTACCCTCGTTCCGCCCACCGAAGATCGCGACGCGCCCGCCCGCGACGATCGTCGAGACGTCGAAGTGCGAGCGCGGCGTCGGCAGAGTCGCGCGCTCGCTCCAGCGATCGGCGGCGCGGTCGTAGGCGTGCACGAAGGCGAGGTCCTCGCGGTCGCGGTCGTGGTTGCGCTGGCCGCCGAGGGCCAGGATGCGCTCCCCGAACGCCGCGGCTGCCAGGTGGCCGCGCGGCTCGGGCAGCGGCGCGCGCTCGCGCCAGGCGGGCGCCGGGTCGTCGAGCGGAAGCTCCCAGTGGCTGCCCGAGGTCGCGTCGCGGTCGACGAAGCCGCCGAAGTAGTGGAGGCTCCGGCCGCTGCGCACGAGCGCCCCGCCCGCGCGCGCGGCCGGCAGCGAGGGGCCAGAGCTCCATGCGTCGCGCGCGGTGTCGTAGACCAGCACGTCGGCGATCGCCCGCCCCGGGTGACGGCCGAGGAAACCGCCCGCGAGCCACACCCGCTCGCCGTCCACCGCGGCCATCACGTGCGTCACCTCGAGCGGCAGATCGGCTGCGCGCGACCAGCGATCGGCGGCCGGGTCGTACACGTCCACGCGTCGGGACACGGTGAGCTCGTCGGAGTCGAAGCCGCCGAACACGTAGAGCCGGCCGCCGACGCTGCAGCCCGGAGCCTCGACGCGCAGGATCGGAGAGGGGGCGCCGCGCTTCCACGGGCCGACGTAGGGCTGATCGGGAAAGAGGCGGTAGCAGCCGGCCCCGCCGACGACCAGCAAAGCTAAGCTCGCCGCGAAGGCCCGACACCTCCTGCACGCCTCCGACATCGAGGGCGCGTCCAGCGCGGCAGGTGCCCGACGCGAGCCCGGGGATCCGGCGCGCGACGAAGAACGCGCGCGCGCGGGAGTACCACAGCCCGCGCGCTCCGCCAGCTACGCGCCTGCACTCGGCCGCCGGGCGTTCCTGCTCGCGCTCGCCGCCGGCCTGGGGCACGCGTTCGCCGGTCGGCTCGCGCCGGCGCCCCCCGTCGAGACGGCGCAGGCGCCCTTCGAGGCGCTGCGTGGACATCGTACGAGGGCGGCGGCGATCGGCGCGCGCTACTTGCGGGCCCATCCGGACGAGATCGCTGCCGTGCGTCGCCTCGCCGCCCGGGACCTCCGCGCCGGCGGCCGCCGCGACGGCGATGCCCGGCGGCGCGCGCTGCGGCGCGCGTGCGCCCGCGACTTCGCAGAGGGCCGGGTCGTCCGCGTCGACGGCTTCGTCCTCTCGCGCACGGAGGCGCGCCTGTGTGCCGCCGTGCTCCTCGGCGCGAACGGTTGATCCGCGACCTGCGCTCGGAGCCGGGCGCCGGCGACGTCGACGCGGACGTGTGCGTCGTGGGTGCCGGGGCGGCGGGTCTCTCGCTCGCCGCGCGCCTCGCGCGCAGCGGCCTCCGCGTCGCCGTGCTCGAGGCCGGCGGCCGCGAGCGCGAGGAGGCGAGCCAGAGCTTCTACCGCGGCGAGAACGTCGGCCTCCCGCGCTTGCCGCTCGAGGTGACGCGACTGCGCTGCCTGGGCGGCACGACCCAGCACTGGACCGGCCTGTGCGCGCCGCTCGAGGCGCGGGACTTCCGCGCGCGGCCGTGGCTGCCGGAGAGCGGCTGGCCGATCGGCCCCGAGGATCTGGCGCGCTACTACCGCGAGGCGGCCGGGATCGTAGGCCTCGGGCCAGAGGCCCTCGAGCTCGACCTGACCAACCTCCTCGGCCGGGCGCTGCCGCCCATCTCTTCCGATGTGCTCTCTCCCTTCGTGCTGCCCTACGCGCCGCGGCTGCGCCTCGCCGACGCCCTCGGCCCCGGCCTCGCGGCCGCGGCGAACGTCGAGCTGCTGCTCCACGCCGGCGCGACGCACCTCCAGGCGGCCGCGGGCGCACGCCGCGTCGACCACGTCGTGTTTCGCACGCCCGACGGCCGCGAGCGGCGCGCCGTCGCCCGCGCGTACGTCCTCTGCTGCGGCGGCATCGAGAGCGCGCGGTTGCTGCTGCTCTCGGACGACGTCGCGCCGCGCGGGCTCGGCAACGAGCGCGACCTGGTCGGGCGCTTCTTCATGGACCATCCGTTCCTGCGCACGGGCGAG
>DATAGA010000434.1:0-6141 GCA_036257215.1 Myxococcota bacterium | reverse complement strand
GCGCCGCGCCGGTAGGCTCCGCGTAGCGCCGACGCACCGGCGCGAGGAGAGGCGGATGGCGAGCTGGGCTCGAAGCGCTCTTGCGGCGGTCACCCTCGCGGCGCTCGTCGGGGCCGGCTGTCAAGCGGGCGCGAAGAAGGCGGCGCGTCAGGAGGAGATGCTCTCCGCCGCGGGCTTCCGCACGATCCCGGCGGACACGCCGGAGCGCGTGGATGCCCTCCACCGGCTGACGCCGGGGCGCGTGACCCCCGTCCTCCGCGGCGAGCGCACCTACTACGTCTACCCGGACCCGGAGAAGTGCGGCTGCCTCTACGTCGGCACCGCGGACGAATACGACTCGTACAAGCAGATCGTCCACCAGGCCGGCCATCCGGACCCCGGCCCCGTGCCCTGGAACGAGGGAGCGCTCGGGAACGCCGCCATGAACGTCCAGGTCTGGGGCCCGTGGTGGGACTAGGGCGCTGAGGGCCGCGAGCGCCGGGGCAGCCCGAGCAGCGCCACGGCGCCAGCGGCCAGCGCGCCGGGCCAGTCCCCGGCGCGGCCGTAGAGCGTCGGCGCTCCGTCGAGGAGCGGCACCGACGCGACCAGCGTGTCTCGAGCGAGCAGGGGGCTGCGGGCGACGACGCGGCCGAGCGGGTCGACGACCGCGCTGACGCCGCTGTTCGTCGCGCGCACCAGGCTGCGGCGGTGCTCGACCGCGCGCAGGCTCGCCACGGCGAGGTGGATCGCGGGCTCCTGCGAGTCCCCGAACCAGCCGTCGTTCGCGAGGCTCACGAACGCGTGCGGGCGCGCCTCGGCCGCCATGCGGCGCACGAATGCGGGGTCGATCGCCTCGAAGCAGATGGGAGTGGCGAGCCGCCACGGGCCGAGGACCAGCGGTGGCGCGCCCGAGGCCGCGCCGAAGCCCTGCGCGTGCGGAAAGAGCGGCGCGAGCACGGCGAGCGGCACGGTCTCGGCGAACGGGACGAGCAGGTTCTTGTCGTAGCCGCTGCGGATCCGGCCGTCGGCGTCGACGAGCAGGGCCGAGTTGAAGACGAGTCGCTCGCTGCCGACCGTGCGCACCGAGGCGGCGCCGAAGAGGAGCGGCACGCGGGCCTCGCCCCGGATCAGCTCGCCCGAGACGGGGAGCGGCCCGGCGATCCCGCGCGTGTAGACCGTCTCGGGCCAGATCACGAGGTCGACCGACTCGTCCGCGAGGAGGGCGCGGGTCTGCTCCAGGTGGGCGCGGTGGACGCGCTCCGGGTCGCGCCCCTTCTCGAGGACGCCGACGTTGGCCTGCACGATGCCGACGCGCAGCGCCGGGGCGGCCGCGATCGCATCCTCGAGCTCGCTCGTGCGCGCCGCACCGAACGCCGCGACGCCCGCCGCGGCGAGCGCAGCGGCGCCGAGCGTCGCGAGCGCGGCGCGGCGCTCGCTTCCGGCGCCGCGCTCGCCCGCGCGCGGCGCGCGCCCCGCGCGCAGGAGCCGCAGCCCTTCGAGCGCCGCGGCGTTCGCGAGGCCGAGCTGCGCGGAGAGGAGGAGCGGACCGCCGAGCTCGGCCGTCTGCGCGAAGAGCGGCTGGCCGACGAGCGCGTAGCCGAGGCGCAACGGGAAGAGCGCAGGGTAGAGCCACTCCGTCGCGACGAGCGGCGCGACCCCCGCGAGCGCCACGGGCCAGCCCCGCGCGCGCGCCGCGCCGTAGAGCCAGGCCTGGAGCGCGAAGCCAGCTGCGAACCAGACGCCGTGGCCGGCGAAGAGCGCCGCGCCCGCGAGCGCGTCTCCGCCGAGGAAGACCGCCACGAGCCGCCAGAGCCACCCGTAGCCGAGCGCGTAGGCGGCCGCGCCGAAGGCGAGCCCCGCCGCGGCGAGGTCCGCAGCGCCTGCGCCGCGCGCGCGCAGCGCATCGAGCGCGCTCCAGAGCGGCACCCACGCGACGAGCGCGAGGGGCCAGACGCCGAAGCCGACGAAGCCGAGCGCGTAGAGCGCGCCGCCGGCGGCGGCCGCCGCGAAGGCCAGCCGGGAGCTGCGGGCGCAGCCCGCGGACCCGGCTGGCCAATTCCGGGAAGGCAGCGCCCGCGACGCGACCATGCGTCGCGCTTCTAGGAGGCGGCGGGCGTGCGGCAGACGTCGGCTCCCGGCGCGGCGCGGTCGGCCGCGCTCCGGCCCTCCTGGTTGCGCAGGGTCGGGTCGGCGCCGCGCTGGAGCAGGAGCGCCGCGATCTCGCTGCGCCCCTGCACGCAGGCCAGCATGAGCGGCGTGTCGCGGAACTGGTCGGCCGCGTTCGGATCGGCGCCGCGGTCGAGGAGCCACGCGACGACGTCGCGCCGGTCGCCGCCGACCGCGTGGAAGAGCGGGGTGCGTCCCTCGCGGTCGCGCCGGTCGATCTGCGCGCCGTGCTCCGCGAGCCAGCGCGCGATCGTGATGTAGCCCTCGCTCGCCGCGAAGGAGAGCGCGGTCCGCCCGCCGACGTCGGGCTCGTCCAGCGGGACGCCCTTCGCGTGCAGCAGCTCGACCAGCTCGAGGCTGCCCGCCTCCTTCGCCGCGAGCAGGAGCGCCGAGCGCGCGAGGTCGTCGCGCGCCTGGACGTCGGCGCCGAGCTCGAGCGCCCGCTCGATCGTGGCGCGGTCGCCGCGCCGGGCGGCCTCGAGGTAGCGCTGCTCGAGCGTGAAGGGCTCGGGCGCACGCGGCTCGCCGATTCCGAGCGCGTGTCCGCGCGGCCGCTCCTCGCGCGCGGGGTCCTCCGCGCGGGCCGGCGCGGCCGAGGTCAGGACGAACGAAGAAAGAGCGGCCGCGAGGACCGCGCGGACGCGCATCGCGGCGGGAGGGTAGGCGAGCCGTGCAGGGCGGGCCGGGGGTGACGCCCCCGGCCCGCCGCGCGCGGGATCAGCCGCCGGAGATGGCGTCGTTGATGAGCGGCGCCACGATGGACATGCCCGGATCTTCGTTGTTGTAGTAGTTCTCGGTCTCGACGATCCGCTGCTGCTGGTTGTTCGTGAGCCAGTTGGCGAGGAACGTCTCCATCGGCCGGAAGGTGCCGGTGCACTTCCAGGACTGCGGCCACGGGATCTCCCACCAGTACTTCTTGCGGATGCTCGAGCAGGCGTGGCTGCCGATGAACGTGATGATGGCCGAGCAGTGGCTGTCGTTGATCGGCCGGTGCCACGGGATGTGGTAGCTGAAGTTGGCGTACGTCTTCATCTTGTTGACGAGGTTGGCCTGGTCCGTCCGCCAGTACGAGAGCGCCACGGCCTGCGTCACGTTCGGGAAGAACCGCTCGTAGGAGAACCGCGAGAAGTTGTAGTCGCTCGAGTAGCCGGTGTAGGCCAGCTGATCGGTCGGGAACTCGCGGGCCACCATGTCGGTCGCGCTGCCGAAGTCGTTCGGGTTGAACGTCCCCGGCAGCGTCCCGAACAGCGAGGTCAGGTTCCACTGCGCCTTGATCAGGCTGTGCAGGGGGAAGGACCTGTAGGTCGAGTTCGGCGCCGGGAAGGTCGGCCCGGAGTCGTTCAGCATGTAGCCCCTGGTCGGCACGAGCGTCCGGCGCACGTGGTAGTACGCCGCGATCGACGCCACGCCGCCCGCGCTGAAGCCCGTCATCACGAGCTTGTTGATCGACGGGAAGCGCGTGCGCAGGTAGTTCGCGATCGCGACGGTGTTGTTGTAGCCGACGTGGCGGAACGTGAGCGGCGGGTTCTGTCCCGTCGGGTCCGTGTAGGTCCGGACGGCGTTCCCGATGTGGACGTCGCCCGTGCAGTACGGGACATAGACCATGTCGAAGCCGTTCGTCGCGATGTTCTTCTTGGGCCGGCCCGGGATTCCGGGATCCGCGCCGTTCACGAGCGGCGAGACGTACTGCGGCTGGAACTCGTGGATGTAGTCGTTCGGGATGCCGTTCGGGTGCGCCGCGCCGAGGAGCCCCGCGCGACCGCTGCAGGTGTCGTAGTCCCAGCACGCGCCGCCGCCCTCGAACGAGACGAGCAGGTTGTTCGAGCTCGGGTTGTCGTACACGTAGAAGCGGAACTGCGAGCCGTTGCCGCACAGCGTCCCGGGCAGCTCGATCTGCTGCCACGCGTACGTGTTGCCGCCGTCCACGACGTCTTCGATGCCGATCGCGTGCGCCGCCCCGAGCGGCCAGGCCCCTGCCAAGAGCGCCACGGCGAGCGTGGCGAGCCGGTTCTTCCGCATTGCGCCTTCCCCTTTGCGGCCTGCGGGCCGCGCGCGTGAGGGCCCGTCCGATCGGCGGGCCACGTCTCGCCGGATATCACGAACGGCGCGCGTGACTCAAGCGCGTTTCACCACGCAACTCGCGGACGCCGCGAATTTTTCGTGACGCAGAGTCAGTGAACGGGTGTTTCACCGTGACGCGCAGCGTAAACCGGACTGCGAGTCATGACGCGACCCGCTCGTCGCCCTCGCGCGTCAGGGCGCGTCCGTGTCCGAGTCCGGCGGACCTTCTCGCGACGCCGCCGCGGCACCCGACTCGCCGCGGAAGCGCGCCTCGTCTGCGAGCCACGCCGCGCGCGCCTCGTCCTGCTGGCGCTTGCGCGCGAGGGCCTCGTCGAGCCGGCGCGGAATCTCCTGCAGCCGCGCGAGGTGCAGGCGACGCGCGAGGTGGAGCAGCTCCTGATCTCGCTCCGTGAAGTCGCCTTCGTGGCGCTCGAGCAGGTAGTCGGCGAACTGGATCGCGTCGGTCGACCCGCGCTGGCGCTGCTCGAAGTACGCGCGGATCTCCTCTTCGGTGCCCGTGCCGGAGAGCACCTTGCCGTAGAGCTCGTTCTGGCTCGCGCGCGCCTCCTCGCGCTCGCGCAGCACGCGCTCGTCGGTGGTGGGGGCGTGGTCCTGCCAGTAGCGGTTGTCCGGGAGCGCCGCGCGCACCTCTTCGAGGTCGACCGTGGACCACGCCTCGGCGAAGGGATCGCCGTGGCCCTCGGGCGCGGGCTCGACGGGGAGCGGCGCGACGGGCGCCTGCGGCTCGCTGTCGGCGACGGGCGGCTCCGCGGGCTGGGGCGCGGCGGGGGCGACCGGCGGAGGCGTCGGCAGGACCGGCGCGCGCGCTCGCACGGCGGGGTCGTCGCCGTGCCGGAGCACGAGGAGACCGAGCGCGCCGAGCAGCAGGACGAACGCGGCGAGCGCGAGCACACGGGTACGGGTCATGGCGCGACCCTACCCCGGGCGTCGCCGCGCGATCAAGCGCGGAGACACGCGTGCTCCTAGCGCCGCTCCGGCAGCCGGCGGTACAGCACCACGAGCAGCGCGTTCGCGAGCGCGCACACGGCGAAGAACGCGGCGAACGGCCCGAGCCGGATGGCGGGCGCGGGCCCGGGCACCTTCAGCACCAGCCCCCACGCGATCGGCGCGAGACCCGCCACGAAGCCGAGGACGGACGTGAAGACGGCCATCGACACCGCGCGTCCGGACTCCGGGGAGAGGCCCGGCAGGAGCGTGAAGTGCGCGGCGTTCGAGACGCCGGCCGCCGCTCCGAACGCGAAGAACGCGGCGGCGACGGCCGGCGTCGGTGCGCCGCCGCGGAGCACCACCGCGAGCCAGAAGAGCGCGAGACCCACGAAGCCCGCGCACGCGAGCTGGAAGAAGAGCCGCAGCGGGTGCCGGTCGATCGCGACGCGGATGGAGGTCCCCGCGGCGATCTGCCCCGCGAACTGTGCCGCGGTGTAGGCGAGGATGCGGCTCTCCGAGAGCCCCTCCACCTTCAGGTAGTAGGCGACGAAGGGACCGAGACCCGCGTTCGCGCTCCAGCCGAGGAGCGCGAGTCCGAGGTAGAAACGGAAGGGGCCGGGCTCGCGGCAGAGGCGCAGCGCCTCGCGCGGGAGGGTTCGCAGCGCGATCGTCTGCGGCGCATCGGCGTCGGGCAGGCGCAGGAGGCACGCCACCGCGAGCGCCGAGCCGACGAGCGAGAGGCCGTAGACGAGCGCGAAGGCGCTCCAGCCGGGAAACCGCACGAAGAGCGTGGCGCACAGGAGCAGCGTGCCGACGCCGACCGTGCTCGTCACCGCGTGGTCCGTGGCGAAGAAGCGGCCGCGCACCTCGACCGGGAGGATCGCGGCCATCCAGGGCAGGTGGGCCGCGGTGCCGACGGCGCGCAGCAGGCAGAAGCCGAGCACGCTCGCGACGAACGCGCTCGCCATCCACGGCGCCGGCGCGTCC
>DATAGA010000430.1:0-4121 GCA_036257215.1 Myxococcota bacterium | reverse complement strand
CGCACGGCGTCGTTGCCGCGGTCGCCGACGTCCGCGTGCGTCTCGCTGCTCGCCTTCACGTAGGTGCCGATGCCGCCGTTCCAGAACAGGTCGACGGGCATGGCGAGGATCGCGCGCACGAGCTCCTGGCCCGTCGCGAAGTCGCGGGCGAGGCCGAGCCGCTCGCGCGCGCGCGGTTCGAGCGGGATGCGCTTCGCGCCGCGCGGCCAGACGCCGCCACCGGGCGAGAGGCACTTCGGGTCGTAATCTGCCCAGCTCGACGCCGGCAGCTCGAACAGCCGCCGCCGCTCGCGCCAGGCGACCTCCGGATCGGGGTCGGGGTCGAGGAACACGTGGCGGTGGTCGAACGCGGCGACGAGCTTCCCCCGGCGCATGAGCAGGAGGCCGTTGCCGAAGACGTCGCCCGACATGTCGCCGATGCCGGCCACGGTGTAGGTGTCGCGCTCGGGATCGACGCCGAGCTCCGCGAAGTGGAGCTTCACGCACTCGAACGCGCCGCGCGCGGTGATGCCGTACTTCTTGTGGTCGTAGCCCTCCGAGCCGCCCGAGGCGAACGCGTCGCCCAGCCAGAAGTCGCGCGCGAGCGCGAGCTCGTTGGCGGCGTCGGAGAGGTGCGCCGTGCCCTTGTCGGCCGCCACTACCAGGTAGGGGTCGTCGCCGTCGCGCCGCACGATGCCGGGCGGCGGCACGACGCGGCCGTCCGCGTCGCGGTTGTCGGTGAGGTCGAGCAGGCCCGAGACGAACACGCGGTACTGGCGGTCGGCCTCGGCGCGGGCCTCGTTCGGCGCGAGGCCCGGGCGCTTCAGCACGAAGCCGCCCTTCGCCCCGACCGGGACGATGAGGCCGTTCTTGAGCATCTGCGTGCGCATGAGGCCGAGCACCTCGGTGCGGAAGTCTTCGAGGCGGTCGCTCCAGCGCAGCCCGCCGCGCGCGACGGGGCCGCCGCGCAGGTGGATGCCGTCGACGTCGGCCGCGTGGACGAAGATCTCGCGCCACGGCTTCGGCGGGCGCAGCTCCGCGATGCGGCGCGGGTCGAGCTTGAAGGACACGCGCCACGCGCCCTCGCGCGGCCGCCAGAAGCTCGTGCGCAGCGTCGCGTCGATGAGCTCGTAGAGGGCGCCGAGGGCGCGGTCCTCGTTGAGCGACGGGATCCGGTCGCGGTACTGCTGGAACGCGCGGCGCAGCCGCGCCTCGGACTCGGCGCGCGCGTCGTCCTCGAGCCCGGGCGCGAGGCGGGCCTCGTGCAGCTTCACGAGTAGGCGAACGGCCAGCGGGTTGTCGAGCAGGACGGAGCGCACGAACGGCCGCGTGAGCGTGCCCTGGATCTGATTGAAGTACTCGATGTACGCGCGCACGAGGTCGACCTCGCGCCAGTCGAGGCCGGCCTGCAGCACGAGGCCGTTCAGCGGGTCGTCGGGTACGACGCCGCGCAGCGCCGCTCCGAGCGCGTCGGAGAGCCGGGGCGCGAGCGCATCGAGGTCCGTCTGGTCGCCGCCGAGCGGCAGGATGCGGAGCGTCGCGATGACGGCGGCGGGCCGCTCCGCCGGCGCGATCCGCGTCTGGCGCGCGTCCACCACCCGGATGCCGAAGTGGTCGACGGCCGGCAGCAGATCGGAGAGGAGCCACGGGCGCGCGAGGTAGATCCGCAGCGTGGCCGTCTCCCGGTCCGCCGCGCCGCGATCGAAGTAGAGCGCGAACTGCGGGTCGCCCTCGCTCTGGACCGCCTCGAGACCCGCGACGTCGCGCACCGCGTCCTCGGGGTGGGTCGTCACCCGGAGCGCTTCCGGGAACGCCGGGCCGTAGCGTCCGGCCAGCGCCACGCCGCGCGCCTCGCCGAAACGCTCCACGAGCGCGTCGAGCAGGCGGTCCTCCCAGCGCGCGGCGAGCCGCACCACCTCCCCCTCGAGCGCGTCGCGCTCGAGCGGGGCACTCCCGTCGAGCGCCCGGGTACAGAAGTAGTGGAGCACCGCGCTCCCGTCCTCGCCGATCGCGGCGCGGTCGTCCACGAACGCGGCGCCCGCGCGCTCCTCGAGCAGCTCGCGGATGCGCGCGCGCAGCGCTTCGCTGTAGCGCTCGCGGGGCAGGATCACGGCGGCGTAGAAGGAACGGCCGTCCGGGTCTTCGCGCAGGACGAGCCGCGCGTCGTCGCTGCCTTCGGCGTCGACGACCTCGCGGATCAGCGCCGCGTTGCTCTCCACGTCCGTCGCGAGCAGGAACTCGACGGGCGCCGCGTCGAACGCGGCGACGAGGGCCTTGTGTCGGTGCGAGCCGGGGCTGGCGGCCTCCTCGGCGAGGATCTGCTCGAGCCGCTCGGCGAGGAGCGGCACCTCCGAGGCCGGCGTGCGGAGCGCGCGGAACGTGAAGAGGCCCGCGAAGAGGACGAAGCCCACGACGCGACCGCCCGCGTCGTGCTCCTTCACCAGCACGCGGTCGAGCCGCCCCGCGCGGTGGATGCGCGACTCGGCGCGCGCCTTCCCGACCTGCACGATGCGCGGGTCGGCCAGGACGCGCGCGATCTCGTCGGGCAGCTCGGCGCCCCGCCGCGACTCGGCGAAGCGGCTCGTCTCGGGGCGCCGCCACGTCCCGAGCCCCGAGCCCGGGCGCAGGCGCACGGCCGGGCCGTCCGGCCCCGGCTCGACGTCGTACGACCGCACGCCCATCAGGACGAAGTGGCGGTCGAGCAGCCACTCGAGGAAGCGGGTGATCTTGCCGGCGCGTTCGGCGCCGACCTCCGCGTGGCGTCCGGCGCGCTCGACGTTCGCCGCGAGCTCGCGCACGGCCTTCACCATCGCCGCGTGGTCGTCGGTGACGTCCGCGACGATGGAGAGATCGTCGGCGAGCTCGGCCTCGAACGATTCGTGCGCCGCCGCGTCGGGAAGGCGGGGGTAGAACTCGGCGTAGATGAACGACTCGCCGCGCGCGCGGGCGCGCCCGCCGAGGCCGACGAGGCGCCCCGCCTCGTCGCGCTCGACCGCGAGGATCGGATGGAGCAGCAGCTGCTCGGTCAGGCCGCGGCGGCGCAGCGCGAGGCGGATGGTGTCGACGAGGAACGGGCGGTCGTCCTGCAGCGCCTCCAGCACGCTGCGCCCGGGCCGGTCGTCCGGGGCATAGACGCGCACGCGTCGCTCGCCGGCGCGGCGCGGGGTGCGCACGGCATCGAAGGCCTCGCGCGAGAGCGCGACCAGCGCCTCCGCGCCCCGCGTGCGCAGCACCCGCGCGTCGATTCCGGCGAGGAACGCGCGCGTGAAGCGCGCGAAGTCGCCGCGCAGGTCGGGATCGAACCCCTGGCCGCCGGCCTCGAGGGCCGCTTCGAGGTCGTGGCGGGTCGCGTCCGTCGCCGTCGCCATGCCGGTCCGAGCGTAGACGACCCGCATGCGCCGCACCCGGTGGGTCGAGTACCCTCGGCCGCTCCGAAGGAGGCCGCATGACCCCCGCCGACCTGGTCGAGATCGAGGCCATCAAGCAGGTGAAGTACCGCTACATGCGGTGCCTCGACCAGAAGCTGTGGGACGAGATCGTCGACTGCTTCACCGAGGACGCCGTCGCCGCGTATAGCGGCGGGAAGTACGCCTTCGACGGGCGTGACGCGATCGTGGCGTTTCTGCGGCGCTCGATGGGCGCGGAGAGCTTCCACTCGAGCCACCGGGTGCACCACCCGGAGATCGAGCTGCGCTCGCCGACCGAGGCGACCGGCGTCTGGGCGCTCGAGGACGTGGTGATCGAGGAGAAGTGGGGGCTCACCATCCGCGGCGCCGCCTTCTACACCGACGAGTACGTGAAGCAGGACGGCCGCTGGCGCATCCGCCGCACCGGCTACAAGCGCACGTACGAGGAGATCCAGCCGCGCAAGGACGTCCCGGGCCTGCGCCTGACCGCGAGCTGGTGGACCACGGACGGGAAGAGCGAGCTCCCGGCCGGCTGATCCGCCGGGAGCGGGTTTGATCGCGTTGTTCACGAAGTCTCCGCGCGGCGCTCGCGGTTCGCGGTCGTAGGCGTGGCGATCCCCGGAGCCGGCGAGCTGCTGCGCCGCAGCTGGGAGCTGCCGGAGTGCGTGGGCGTGGGGCGGCTTCCGGCGCGCAGCCCGCTGCTCCCGTTCCCCGACGCCGACTCCGCGCGGCGCG
>DATAGA010000365.1:0-2012 GCA_036257215.1 Myxococcota bacterium | reverse complement strand
GGCAGCACGACCGCGCGGCCCTCCTGGCGGATGGGCAGCTCCGCGGAGTCGATCGCGACGCGCTGGAGCTCCGCCCCTTCCGGCAGCGTCACGCGCTGCTCGCCGCCCTGGCTGCTGCGCAGCGTGAGCGCGAGCTCGGCGTCGGTGCTCCGCGCGCCCGGCCGCACGACGAGCCGGCTGGCGTCGAGCGTGCGCGTCGCGCCGCCGATGCCGGCGGGACGCTCGATCGCGAGCCGCACCCGCTCGCCCGGCCACGGCCGCCACGCGAAGTCGGGTCCGGGGCGCGTCGGGTCGGCCTGGACCGGCGGTATGCCGTCCGGCGCGTGGTGCCAGATCGGGCTCGCGCGCACGCTCCACGACTCCGTCCACGGGACGCCTTCGGGCGCGACGAGCTCGAGCGCGTTCGCGACCGCGAGGACGGACGTCCAGCCCGCGCTCGCCGCGCCCGGCGCGAGCGAGACGCGCGCGCGGCCGTCGCGCACCTCGAGGCCGGGCGTCGTGATCGATTCGCCGGGGAGGAGCGGCACGTCGAGCACGAGCGCCTCGTCCGCGGGCGAGAGACGCCGGATCTGCACGTGGGCCGCCCACGTGAGGCCGAGCGAGAGCGTGCGGTCGACGCGCACGAAGGGCGGGAGCGCCGCGGGCGGCGGAGCCTCGTCCTCGGGCGCGGGCTCGAGGCGCACGAGCTGGAGCGTCGGCTCGACGCCGCCGTCGGGGCGCAGCCCGAAGAGCTCGAAGCCCTCCAGCTCCGCTTCCGTGCGGTGCGGGAGCAGCGGGAGCGGGAGCGCCACGCTGCCGTTCGGCGGCAGCGGCCCCGCGGCGGTCACGGTCGCGACGCCCGGCCCGACGCGCAGCCAGAGCGTCCCGTCCGCCTCGCGGCGCAGGGCGCGCGCGGGCTCGGCGCCGACGCGCACCTCGGCCGGCAGCCAGCTCGTCGCGCTGCCGGGAAGCGGGAGCGCCGCATCCGCGGCCGCCTCGACGGCGAGCTCGAGCCGGAGCGTCTGGCCGCGCGCCTCGAGCCGCATGCGCGGGATCGCGACGCACGACGGCTGACACGGCTCCGTGTCGAGCAGGCGGTCGCGCAGCTCTTCCAGGATCTCGGGCGTGGGCAGCTGGGCGCCGGCCGGGGCGGAGACGAGCGGAGCCGGGAGCGCGAGGGCGAGCGCGAGGCCGAGCACCGTGGGTGCGACGGGCGGCGGCGCGGGCCCATCCGACGCGCCGGACCGCGGCGTCTCCGGCGCCGCGGGGAACGGCGGCGGCGGCGCGCGGCGACGGCGCCAGAGGTCCGCTGCGACCACCGCGATCAGGGCGCCGACGAGCACGACGCGCGCCATGGCGAGGAGCGCGTTGACCGGCGGTGGAAGCAACATGAGCCGGAGCTGGCGGTCCTTCTCGACGGGTCCGCTCCACGTGAGGTTCACGCGCTCCCAGGTCCACGTCGGAAGCCCGGGACCGGTGGTGATGCGCGCGGCGGGGTCCGCGTGCGGCAGCGCCGGCTCGAGCGTCCCCGGCGCGGGGGCCGGCAGCGCCTCCGGCGCTTCCGCGTAGCCGAGGCTTCGCCGCCGCTCCATCGCGTCTTCGTCGACGGCGAGCCGCTGCGCCTCGGCGACCTTTCCGGCGCGCGCCTCCTGTGCTTGCGCCACGGCGTCGTCCGCCTCGCGCGATGCGGCCTCGAACGGGATCGGGCCGCCCGCCGGCGGCACGAGCGCCGGGTAGAGCCCCGCGCGCAGCGCCGATACGGCGAACGGTACCGCGACGACGACGAGCCACGCGAGCGCCGCCGCGCGCACGAGGCGCAGCGCCCGCGCGAAGCGACCCGCGGGCACCGCGCGGGAGAGTGCCTCGGCGGCGAGGACGGCGAGCCACGCGACGCGCGGCGCGCCCGGCTCGGTGTAGGTGAGCGCGAGGGCGAGCGCGGCGACGCCGAACGCCGCCGGGCCGTAGAGCCGGCCGAACGCCACCGCGGCGACGAGCGCGAAGAAGAGGTCGAGCAGCGTCCAGCGGTTCCACCA
>DATAGA010000308.1:0-2312 GCA_036257215.1 Myxococcota bacterium | reverse complement strand
CTTCTCGAACGTCGCGCTCGACGACGGCGCGCTGCTCGCCTCCTTCCTCGGCCAGTACTACGGCGGCGGCGCGGACCTCCCGGGCGAGGTGCTGACCCCCGCCCCGATCGAGGACGAGGGCGCGCTCGAGGCGCTGCTGCGGGAGCGCGCCGGCCGCGGCGTCAAGGTCCACGCCCCGCAGCGCGGTGCGGGCCGCGAGCTCGTCGAGCTCGCCGAGACGAACGCGCGGCTGGCGCTCGGCCGCCGGCTCGGTGCGCGGGAGAGCGTCGACGCCGTGCTGGGCGAGCTGCAGGAGCGGCTCGGACTCTCGCGCCTCCCGCGCCGGATCGAGTGCTACGACGTGTCGACGC
This sequence comes from Myxococcota bacterium, assembly GCA_036257215.1. Classification (GTDB taxonomy): domain Bacteria; phylum Myxococcota_A; class UBA9160; order UBA9160; family UBA6930; genus DATAGA01. The sequence goes on along the minus strand of DATAGA010000308.1, from coordinate 1,962 downwards.
TCTCGGGCTCGCTCGCCGTCGCGAGCCGCGTCGTGTTCGAGGACGGGAAGCCGCGCAAGAACGACTACCGCCGCTACCGCATCCGTCAGGCCGTCGGCGGCGACGACTACGACTGCCTGCGCGAGGTGATGCGGCGCCGGCTCGACAAGGTGGACGTCGAGCCGCTGCCCGACCTTCTGCTCGTCGACGGCGGCAAGGGACAGCTCGCGATCGTGACCGCGGCGCTCGCCGATCGCGGCCTCGCCGTCGACGCCGCCGCGATCGCGAAGGAGCGCGACGAGGGCAGCCCCTCGCCCCGGGTGAAGCGCGCGGGCGGGCTCAAGGCCGAGCGGGTGTTCCTGCCCGCGCGCAAGGACCCGGTCGCGCTGCCGAGCGACTCGCGCGGCCTGCTCCTGCTCCAGCGCGTGCGCGACGAGGCGCACCGCTTCGCGATCGAGTTCCAGCGGGCGCTCCGCACGAGAGCGGGCCTCACCTCCGTGCTGGAGGAGATCCCCGGCGTCGGCCCCGGCAAGCGCCGAGCCCTGCTGCGCGAGCTCGGGTCCCTGCGCGCCGTGCGCGAGGCGAGCGTCGAGCGACTGCGCGCGGTGTCGGGGCTCTCCGCGCGCGACGCCGACGCCATCCGCGCCTTCTTCGACGGGCTCGCGCCCCCCCAGACTGGCGAAGCGCTCGAGACCGGTGACCCGGAGCGCGGCGACCCCGACTCCCCCCGCGAGGGAACCGCGCTTCCCAAAGAGGCGAGCGGCGAGGGACCTTCCGGCGTCCCCGAGCCGGCGTCGCCGCCCGGCGCCGAGCCGGCTTCCTGAGCCGGCGCGCGGCGCTGCGTCTGCGCCTGCGCGTCCGCGATCCGTGGCACCGATCTTGCTCCTCCCTCTCCGGGCGGGCGGCGGAGGGGCGGAGGTCATCATTCCATGGCGCGCAAGAGCGGCGAGACGCAGGCGCCCGACCGCGCACCGGAGCCCGACATCCAGGGCGAGCTCGAGCGCCGCGGCGTGGGCGACGGCTTCGCGCGGGCCGTGAGCGAGCAGCTGCGTCCCTTCGCGAGCGAGCTTCCGCCCGAGCACGTCGAGGCGGTGATCGCGGGCGTCACGCTGGCCTGGGGCGTGCACCGCCGCAGCGTCGAGGCCTTCCGCCGGACGGCGACCGACCTCGAGGAGGTGCAGCGCCTCCTCGCGTCCTTCGCCGGCGAGCTGCACAAGCTCGACGAGGTGCTCGAGATGCTCGCCGCCTACGCCGCGCGCCTGCGCACCCAGACCCGCACGTCCCCCACCCGCACGCTCCACTAGCGCGCGCAGCGCGACGGGGCGCGCTAGGCTCGCGCGGCCCCGGTCCCGGGGAGAGCGCGCGAGGTGCTCGCGCTTCCCGTCCTCGCGGCGGCGCTCGCGCTCGGGATCGTCGCGGCCGACGCCGCCGTGCTCGGCGTGGCCGTCGGAGAGGTCGCGATCGCGAAGGGGCTCGGGCTCGGCCTCGCGCTGCGACGGCGGCCGGCGCTCCGGCTCGCGTGCGCGGCGCTCGCGGTGGCGGGCGCCGGCGTTCACGGGCTCGCACTCCAGCGCGAGGCGGCACACTGGCCGGCGTCGCGCGCCCGCGTCGAGGCGACGGTGGAGGGTCGCGTCGTCTCGCTCGCGCGGCGGGGCGACGCCGCGTGGGCCGTGCTGGACGGCGTGCGCCGCGTCGACGGCGGCGGCGACCCGCTGCCGCCGCGCCTGCGCGTGCAGAGCGAGCTCGCGCCGGGCGGCTTCGCCGCGATCGCTTCGAGCGGCGACCGCGTGCGCGTGCGGGTGCGCGTGCGCCCGGTCGTGGGCCGCGCGAACCCCGGGCTCCCGGATCCCGCGCTGCGGCTGCGCCGCGCGGGCATCGGAGGCGAGGGCGCGCTCGTGCACCCGGCACTCGCGGCGCGCGCGCCGCGCGGCCCGGCGCAGTCCGTGCGCGCGGCAGCCGCGACGCGCCGCCGCGACGCGGCCG
>DATAGA010000233.1:0-2167 GCA_036257215.1 Myxococcota bacterium | reverse complement strand
ACTCGGTCGCGTCGTCGAGGACGACGGTGATGCCGAGTGCGCCGAGCGAGCCCGGGACGCCGGGCTGCGGGCAGGTCAGCGCGTCGAGGAACGCCTCGATCTTCTGGAGCGGCGGCGGCGCCGGGGTCGGGTCCTCGCCGTCCGGAATGCCGTCGCCGTCGGAGTCCGGCGCGGTCGGGTCGCAGCCCTCCTCGAGCTCGTCGCCGTCGTCGAGACCGTCGTCGTCGGTGTCCGGGTCGAGCGCCGAGCTGCGCAGCTGCCGCTCGCGGCAGTTGCTGAGCCCGTCGCCGTCGCGGTCGCCCTTGCCGGTGGCGGCGAGGCGCGCATCGGCGCGCGCGCACTTGTCCTTGGCCTTCTTCTTCGCCGCGGCGGCGGTCGGCGCGCCGACGGCGAGCCCGAGGGCCGCGACCAGCGCGGCCGCAAGAGCCGTCCGAAGCGAGAGAGAGAAGTGGGGTTTCACGGGGACTCCTCCGTCGGCGCCACACGGGCGCGTCGCAACGCTGTTTCGGAGAGGGGGCGGGCGCCGCCCGTGACTCGAGTCACGGTAGCCCGTGAGCGGGTAGGCGGCGCCAAACGCGCGTAGCCCCGGGGGCGGGCGCGCAGCGCGCGGATCTGGTGCATCGTCGGCGCGGCGCCACATGGCCCAGCGACGCAGTCGACGCGCGGGAAAGGACGAGCCGAGGCGGAGCCTCGGCCCGCGCGCGCGCGCCACCCGCGAGCGCCTGCTCGAGGCGACCGCGGCGCTGCTGCGCGAGCGCGGGCTGCGGGGGGCCTCCGTCGCCGAGATCGCGCGCCGGGCGGGCACGTCCGCTGCGACCTTCTACCAGTACTTCGAGGACGTCGACGCCGCGACGCTCGAGCTCGTGCGGCGCGCGCGCGAGGCCGTCCCCGCGCTGCTCGAAGCGGCGCGCGGGTCCTTCGCCGGAGAGGCGGGGCTCGCGCGCGCTCGCTCGCTCGCGACGCGCTTCTTCGACCTCTGGGACACCCACCACGCCGTGCTGCGCATCCGCGATCACGCCGCGGAGGAGGGCGACCGCCGCTTCCAGCGCGAGCGCCGCGACGCCGTCCGCCCGCTGCTGGAGGCGCTGGCCGCGCATGTGCGCGCAGATGCCGGAGACGGACTGCACCCGATGGCCGCGGCGTCCGCCCTCGCCACCGTGCTCGAGAGCGCCGGCGCGCACCACCGTGCGCTCGCGACGCTCGGCATCCCGCGCGAGGCGCTGATCGAGACGAGCGCGCGGCTGCTGGTCGACACGCTCGCGTGACTGCGCGCGTCTCACGGGATCGCTGGAACCACAACATCCACTACCACCCCCTCGTTCTCGGTGCGGTTCCTCCCGGCTGTGGCCGCGCGCTCGACGTGGGCTGCGGCGACGGACTGCTGGCCCGCGAGCTGCGCGGCCGCGTCCCCCACGTGATCGGAATCGACCTACACGCCCCGAGCTTGGAGCGCGCACGGAGCCAGCCCCTCCCGGGCGTGGAGTACGTGCTGGGCGACGTGCTAGCGCACCCGTTCGAGCCGGCATCCTTCGAGCTCGTCGCCGCGGTGGCTGCGCTGCACCACATGGACACGCCGCGCGGGCTCGAACGCATGGTCGAGCTGCTCCGCCCGGGCGGTGTGCTGGTCGTGATCGGCCTGGCGCGCTCGGATCATCCCCTCGATCTCGCGATCGACGCGGCCGCCGTCGTCGCGAGCCGGATCCGGCGGCTCCGAAACGGGTACTGGCAGCAGTCGGCGCCGACGGTCTGGCCGCCCGCGAACTCCTACTCGGACGTGCGAGCGCTCGCCGCCGCGTTTCTCCCCGGCGCGGGCTACCGCCGCCATCTCTATTTCCGCTACTCGCTGGTCTGGAGCCGGCCCGCAGGGCCGGCGGTGCGCGCCGCTGCCCCGAGCGGCTAGAGTCGGGCCTACCGCACGTCGTCGCAGGGGAGCGCCGGTGGAGCTCGAGTGGTCGCCCGAGGACGCCGCGTTCCGGCGCGAGCTCGTCGCGTTCCTCGACGAAACGCTCCCGCCCGATTGGGACGAGCTCGCGAAGGACGGCCCCGGGAGCGAGGCGCAGGCCGCGTTCTCGCGCGGCTTCTGCGCGGCGCTCGCGGAGCGCGGCTGGCTCACGCCCCACTGGCCGGCCTCGGTCGGCGGTCGCGGCGCGAGCGCGTGGCAGCACGC
>DATAGA010000191.1:0-6096 GCA_036257215.1 Myxococcota bacterium | reverse complement strand
CGCTACTAGGCCCCGCGCGGCTCCACCTCCGGGGCAGCCGGCCTCCCGGCGCAACCCGGCGCTACTTCTGGTGCCTCTTGCCCGTCACTTCCGTGTGACGGACGCGGATCCGAGTCGGCGGCGTTCGGCCAGGTCGCGCTCGCGGACTTCGGCAAATCCCCCGTCGAACCAAGGCGAATTGCTGAGGAACGGGATTCCGAGCACGCGGGAACCGGAATTCCACGGCGAGGGAAGCCGCTTTCCCACCAGCGGGACGGCGGGGGCATAACTTCCCGTCCCTGCACGGTGTCGCGGCTTGGCGCACGCGTTGCAAGCTGGCTTGCGCGGGAAGGGGCCTGCCATGCACCGTGCCTCGCTCGTGCTGGTCACCCTGGCTCTCGTGGCATTCGCGGCCCGAGCCGATGCCACCACCTACAACGTCGTGGCGACCCTCGACGGGGCGCAGGAGACGCCGCCCGTCGCCACGCCCGCGACCGGCACGCTGACCGGCACCTACGACGACGTGACGAACGTCATCACGTGGAGCGGCACGTTTACGGGCCTCCTCGGTACCAGCAGCGACGCGCACTTCCACGGGCCTGCGGCCATCGGCGTTGGCCCGGCCGGCGTCCTGGTTCCGATCACCGCGGCGGGGGGCGACACCTTCCCGATCGGCGTGACGTCGGGCTCCTACTCCGGCACCGCCACGCTCAGCGATCTCAACGAGACGCGGCTCCTCGACGAGCTCATCTACATCAACATCCACTCGACGTTCGCGCCGGGCGGCGAGATCCGCGGTCAGCTGATCGCTACGGTCATCCCCGAGCCCAAGACGCTCGCGCTCCTCGCGCTCGGTCTCTCGGCTCTCGCCGCGGGCGTGCGCGCACGAAGCTAGCCGGGTCATGCCATCGCCCACCGCGGCCCGTGTCCACGGGCCGCTCTCGGTGGCTGTTCGGGGACGCCCGACCAGCGCTCGTGCGCCCGTCCGCGGCCAGCGCGGCGGCGTCGCGCGCGGAGACCGCTGCGCGCGGCGCTCTCCGCGTCGCTTCCGTAGAATGCGGGTCCACGCTGAGAGCCGTCGCGCGGCCGTGCGACCCGGAGGTGACGACCCGCCATGCCCTTGCCGGAGAGTAGGCGCCCCGAGGCGCCCGAGGCGCCGCCCCATCCGACGCTGCGCTCCTACTACGCCGCGGATCCCGAGCGCAGCCGCTACGTCCTCGACCTCTTCGACGAGACCGCCCGCCACTCCAACACCGTCGAGAGGCTCTTCGGGAACGGCGGGCTCCTCTACCGGCGCCTCTCGCTCCGCCGCGCGGGCCTGCGACCGGGCATGCGCGTGCTCGACGTCGCGATCGGCACCGCCGCGGTCGCGCGCGGCGCAGTGCGCATCGTGGGCCCGAGCGGGCGCGTGTTCGGGGTCGACCCGAGCATGGGCATGATGCGCGAGGCGCGGAAGGTGTTCCGCGGCCCGCTCACACGCGGCGTGGCCCAGACGCTGCCCTTCCGCAGCGCCAGCTTCGACTTCGTCACGATGGGGATCGCGCTGCGCCACGTCTCGGACCTCGTCGCGGCCTTCTCCGAGTACCACCGCGTGCTCCGCCCCGGCGGCCGGGTGTGGATCCTCGAGGGCCACGTGCCGGCCTCGCAGCTCGGCCACCGGCTGACGCGGTTCGCCTGGAAGACGGTGATCCCGGGGCTCACGCTGCTCGCGACGCGCGACCGCCGGGCCAAGGAGCTGATGGATTACTACTGGGACACGGTCGAGCAGTGCGTGCCGCCCGCGCAGATCGTCGAGGCGATGCGCAAGGCCGGCTTCGAGCGGCCCCGCTTCCAGGTCGTCGTCCCCGGCGCCTTCTGCGAGTACACGGCCACCAAGGAAGCGTGAGCGCGCGACGCGCTCACTCGGCCGGGTCGAACGAGCGCTCGCGCTCGAGGGCGGCGGCCGGGACGCGCACCACGGCGAGCCGCAGCCGGGACGGCGGCCCGCGCCGCTCCTCCACGGGCGCGTCCGGATAGCGGCGGCGCAACGCGGCGAGCTCGCGCGCCGAGCGGCCGTGGACCAGGAAGGCGACGTCGCGCCCGGGCGGCTCGAGCCAGCGGCGGGCGGGGTCGAGGGCGACGAGCTTGTCCTGCGCGCGAACGCCGGGCGCGAGAAAGAGCAGCGTGCTGTTGATGTCCCAGCTCATGCGCGGAGTCACGAGCGCGAGGTGGTGGGTGGGCGCGAGCTCGTGCATCGCGCGGCCGAGGGCGGCGACCTCGGCGTAGCTCCAGCTGCGGGCGCCAACGGCGAAGTACGCGTGCGCGCCCTGGAGCGCGACGGCCGCCGCCGCCGCCAGCGCGGCGGCTCTGCCCAGCGCCGCGCGCTCGCCCGCGCGCGCCAGCGCGCTCCGGAGCGCCCCGAGCGCCAGCGCCCCGAACGCAGCGGGCACGGCGCAGAGGATCACGAGGTGATGGATCTGGACGGGCCTCCGGTCGACGAGCAGCGATCCGAGCCCGCCGGCGAGCCAGCCGAGGAGGAGCGCGTTCAGCGGGCGCGCTGGGCGCGCGAGCGCGACGCCGAGGCCCGCGACGAAGAGCGTCGCTTCGCCCGCGCCGACGACGCGCATTCCGGGCCAGCCGGTGAACACGCTCGTGTCCGGGTGGTCGAGCAGCGCGCGGACGAGGAGCGCGACGTGCGCGCCCCAGCCGGCGCCCCCTGCGGGTGCCGCAAGCCAGCGCTGCGGGTGGGCCACGAGCAGGCTGCGCCAGCCGCCCTCGAGAACGTGGAGGAGCTGCGGCGCGAAGACGAAGAGCGCCGTCGCGACGGCGAGGAGCGCGCCGCGCCACGGAAGCCGCCGCGGCGGTTCGGGCGCCTCGCGGCGCAGCGCGAGCCACGCGCCCGCCCCGCCGGCGAGGAGGGCTGGAGGGAGCAACACCGCCTTGTTGCCGGCGTAGAAGCAGAGCGCGACCCACGTGCCGGCCCGCACCCACGCCGCCGCGCGCCCGCTGCGGAGCCCGGCCAGGACGGCGCCGAACGCCCCGATCGTGCAGGGGACCATCCAGCCCTCGCTGAGGGCCATGCGCCCGAAGTGAAGATTCCACGGCGAGAAGGCCAGCACGATCGCGCCGCCCGCGGCAGCGGCCGCGCCGAGGTCTCGACGCAGCAGTGCGTAGAGAAGGGGGCTCGCCGCGGCGTGGACCGCGGCGGACGCGGCGCGCAGGCCGCCGACGTCCTCGCCGAAGACCGCCATGAAGCCGGCCTGGAGCCAGGTCCAGAGCGCCGGGATGCCCGGGAGGCCCTCGCCGAACGGGTCGAGGGGATCGCCCGCGAGCAGCGCGCGCGCTCGCATGCCGAACACGCCCTCGTCGCCGTAGAGGCCGGCGGGAGTGCCGCCGAGGTCCCACGCGCGCGCCGCGAGGGCGACGAAGTAGAGGGCCGCGAGCACGGCGAGGTCCCGGCGCGGCCACCGGTCGCGCGTCGAACCCGGGAACGCGACGTTCCAGAGCGCGACGGACGCCGCCCAGCACGCGAGCGCGAGGCCCGGCGCGCGCCCGGCGATCTGGAGCGCCAGCGCAGCGCCGAGGCTCGCCGCGGCGGCGACGGCGCGCGCCGGCTGGAACGCTTGCGCGTCGTCCGCCGCCGCCGTCGCCGACGGAGAGACGCTGCGCGAGGCGGCGAACGGCGCGGCGCGTCCGGCGCCGGCGGCGAGGAGGAGGGCGGCGGCCGCGAGCGCGTAGCCGAAGGCCTGCGGCGGGCTCCCGCGCAGCAGCGCCTGCGCGCAGGCCCCGCCGACGAGGGCCGCGAGGAGCAGAGCGAAGCTCGCATACGCTGCGGTGCCGGGCGCGGCGGCAGCGCTCGCGCCCGGAGACGGCGCGCCGGGCGGCGCTCCCCGCCGCACGGCCGAGGGCTCGCTCATCGCCGCTCCGGCGCTCCGCTCGGCGGCGCGGCCGGTGCGGGTGCCGCGCGCCGCACGACCTCGAGCAGACCCGGTCCGTAGCGCTTCGCCTTGGCGGGCCCGATGCCGTGGGCGAGCTCGAGGTCGGCGAGCGTCGCGGGGCGCAGGGCCGCGACGTCGCGCAGCGCGCGGTCGGTCGCGACCGCGTAGGGCGGGACGCCCTCCGCGCGCGCGACCTCGAGGCGATGGCGGCGCAGCGCCTCGAAGAGCGCCGCATCGGCGCCGTCGAGCGCGGCCTCGCCCGCGCGTCCCGCGCTCGCGCCGCCGCGCGCGCGCCGCGCGCCGCCGCGCCCGTCGGCGCCTTCCTCGGCCAGCGGGGGCAGCAGGAGGCGCGGCGGCCGCTCGGCGCGCATCACCGCGCCGCCGGCGGCGGTGAGGAGCGCGACCGGCCGCTCGCCGCCCGAGAGGTCGACGAGGCCCGCGCTCACGCAGCGCCGCAACAGGCGCAGCAGCCACGCCTCGCCGCGGTCGCGCAGCGCGCCGAACGTGGGCGTGCGGTCGAGCCCCGCGCCCGCGAGCCGCGCGTCGGGCTCGCCGCGCAGCAGCTTGGCGGCCGCGCCGAGCCCGAAGCGGCCGTGGATGCGGGCCACGGCCGAGAGCGCCTTGCGCACGATCAGCGTCGTCTCGGCCTCGTCGGCGCCGCCCGGATCGGCCAGCCGCTCGCACGCGTCGCAGCGCCCGCAGCCGGCGAGGGCTTCGGCCTCGTCGCCGAAGTAGCGCAGGATCGCGTCGTGCCGACAGCTGCCGCCCTCGGCGTAGCGCAGCAGCTCGAGGAAGAGGCTCCAGCGGTGGCGGCGCAGCTCGGGGTCCGCGGCGTCGCGCTCGAGCAGCGCGCGCCGCTGCGCGAGGTCGCCGGGCGAGACGAGCAGGAGCCCGATCGCGTCGGCGCCGTCGCGACCGGCGCGGCCGACCTCCTGGTAGTACGCCTCGATCGAGCCCGGCGGCGCGAGGTGCGCGACGGCGCGGACGTCGGGACGGTCGATGCCCATGCCGAAGGCGTTCGTCGCGACGACGACGTCGACCGCGCGCGCCGCGAAGCGGCGACTCACCTCGTCGCGCACGGCGGCGTCGAGGCCGGCGTGGTAGGCGTCGGCGCGCCAGCCGCGGCGCGCGAGACGCTCGGCCTCGCCCTCCGCGGCTCGCCGCGTCGGTGTGTAGACGATTGCAGCTCCGCGCGGCGCCCCGGGTTCGCCGAGCGCTTCCGCGAGCAGGGCGTCGACCGCGCGCTCGCGCTCGCGGGCGCCGGCGACCTCGCGGGCGCGCAGCGCGAGGTTCGGCCGCGCGAAGCCGCGCACGATCTGCGGCGTCGCGGGGTCGAGCCCGAGTCGCGCGAGGATCTCGTCGCGGACGACCGGGGTCGCGGTGGCGGTGCAAGCGAGGACGCGCGCCTCCGGCAGCTCCTTCACCAGGTCCCCGAGCGCCAGGTACTCCGGCCGGAAGTCGTGTCCCCACTCGCTGATGCAGTGAGCCTCGTCGATCGCGAGGAGCGGGCAGCGCAGCGCCCGCACGAGGCCGTGCACGCCGCTCGCGAGCAGCCGCTCGGGCGCCGCATACACGAGCTCGAAGCGGCCCGCCGCGGCGTCGGCCATGCGACGGCGCAGCTCGCGCGGCTCGAGCGTCGAGGCGAGGAACGTCGCGCGCACGCCGCGCGCCTCGAGCGCCGCGACCTGGTCGTGCATCAGCGAGATCAGCGGTGAGACGACGAGGGCGGTGCCGGGCAGCAGCACCGCGGGCAGCTGGTAGACGAGGCTCTTGCCGCCGCCCGTCGGCGCGACGAGGAGCAGGCGGCGCTCGGCGAGCAGCGTCTCGACCGCCTCTCGCTGGCCCGCGCGAAAGCCGGGGAAGGTGAGGCGCTCCGGCGCCACGTACACGAGGCGGAACGCGCCCTGCGCCACGCGAGCCATGCGTCGCCGCATCTCGCCCGCGTCGAGCGTGGAGGCGAGGAACGTCGCCGGCACCCCCCGCGCCTGGAGCGCCGCGACCTGGTCGTGCATCAGCGAGATCAGGGGCGACACGACGAGGGACGTGCCGGGCAGGAGGCTTGCGGGGAGCTGATAGGTCAAGCTCTTGCCGCCGCCGGTCGGCGCGATGAGGAGCAGACGGTGCTGGGCCAGGAGCGTCTCGACCGCCTCACGCTGTCCCGGCCGGAAGGCCGGATAGCCGAGGCGCCGGAGCCCCGCAT
>DATAGA010000159.1:0-2283 GCA_036257215.1 Myxococcota bacterium | reverse complement strand
GCCGAGTTCCACCGCGCCGGCGTGGAGCTGATCGACATCCCGCTCAGCAAGATGAGCGGGAAGAACAGCGCCGACATCCGGATGGTCGTCGACGCGCTGGACCTCTGCTACGCGAAGCAGCACATCGACGCCTTCGCGCTCCTCTCGGGCGACAGCGACTTCTCGCCCCTCGTCCACAAGCTGAAGGAGAACGACAAGCGGGTGATCGGGTGCGGCGTGAAGAGCTCGACTTCGAACCTGCTCATCGCGAGCTGCGACGAGTTCATCTACTACGACGACCTCGTGCGCAGCCTCGCCGAGCGCCCGCGGTCCGACGCGCGCAAGAGCGGCCGTAGCAAGCCTTCGGACAAGCGGAGCGAGGCGTTCGAGCGGCTCGTCGAGATCGTGCGCTCGCTCGAGAAGGACTACGACCCGCTGTGGGGCTCGCTCGTGAAGCAGACGATCCGCCGGGTCTACCCGGGCTTCAGCGAGCAGTACTACGGCTTCTCCACGTTCGCGGACCTGCTCGAGGCGGCCGAGGACGCGGGGCAGCTCGCCCTCGACTACGACGACAGCCGCGGCAACTACAAGGTGCGCACGCGTCCCGCGGGCGCGGCCGCGGCGCGCTAGGAGCGCGAACCCCGATGCCGGCGCGAGCCCTTCCTCGTCGGAGCCAGATCGCCGACGAAGCCGGCTTCGCCGGCTCCGTCGGCTAACCGCATGCGCTGCGCCGCGCTCGCGTTCGCGCTCGCGCTCGCGGTGGCCGGCCTCGCGCGGCGCGCGGGCGCCGAGCTCCGCGTCGACCTCGACGCCCCGGCGCCGGCGGTGTCGGAGTCGCCGCTCGGCCTCGTGGAGGTGCGCGGGCGCGGGGGCGCGGGGGGCGCGCGCGGCCACGACGTCGCGATCGCGATCGACGTCTCGGACAGCACCACCGCTCCGAGCGGCGTCGACCTCGACGGCGACGGCCCGCAGGGACGCACCTCGGCGGCGCTGCTCCAGTCGCTGCGCGCCGCAGGCGCCGACGAGACCGACCTGCGCCGGTTGGAGCACCTCGACCTCGACGACAGCATCCTCTTCGCCGAGCTCGCAGCGGCGGAGACCCTGCTCGGACGGCTCGACCCGAGCGGGTTCCGCGTCGCGCTCATCGCGTTCTCGGACCGCGCGCGAGTCCTCGCGCCGCTCGGCAGCCACCCCGAGGCCCTGCGGCGCGCGCTCGCGACCTTGCGCGTCGAGTTCTGGCGCGACCTGCGCGGCACGAACTTCGAGGCCGCCATCCGCGCCGCCGTCGCGGAGCTCGCGCCCGCGTCGGACCCGGCGCGGGGAACGCTCGCCGCCCCGAAGGCTCAACCGCGCGAGCGCTCGCTGCTGCTGCTCTCGGACGGCGTGCCCACTCTGCCGCCCCACGGCAACCGTCCGTCGCAGTTCGCGATCGAGGCGGCCCAGGACGCGGCCCTGGCTGGTGTGCGCATCTACACGTACGCGCTCGGCCCCGAGGCGGAGGGCGGGCTCGAGCTCTACCGCGCCATCGCGGCGACGACGGGGGGCCGCTTCGAGCACCTCGCGCGCCCGGCCGACGCGATCGCGCGGCTGCGACGCGTGGACCTCGCAAACCTGGCGTCCGTCGAAATCGTGAACGAGACCTCGGGCGAGCCCGGGCGCGCGGTGCGCACCTTCCCCGACGGCTCGTTCGATGGGTTCGTGCGCCTCGTGCCGGGATCCAACCGCCTGCGCATCACCGCGGTCGCGGGCAACGGCTCGCGCGCCACCGTTCGCCGCGAGGTCCGCTTCACGCCCGCGGCGGACGGCGCGGTCCCGCCGGCGCTCGCGACGCGCCAGCGCGAGCTCCTCGAGGAGCTGCGTCGGCGCACCGCCGAGGTCGAGCTCTGGGCGGAGGTCGAGCGAGGCCGCTCGATCCAGCTCCGAGAGATCGAGCTCGAGGCCGAGCGGGCCCGCGAAGACGTCCCCGCCTCGCCCTGAGCGTGCCGTGGGGGCGAACCCCCTCGGTGTACAAGCCGGGTGCGCGGTTTGCGGCGCGCGCGGCAGCGCGCCGTGGTAAGGTGCCTTCGCCCTTCACGTTTCAAGGGGGAAGCCATGCGTTCCTGGGTGCGTTCGTTCGGAGGGCACCGGGCCGCTTTCGCCGTCGCCGGCGCGCTCGCGCTCGCGGCAGTCGCGGGAGCCGCGCGGGCCGAGCTCGCGAAGTGGGACCAGAAGCGCGTCAGCGCGATCGCCACCGAGCTCGCCGACGCCGTCAACAAGGCGGCGATCGAGGTCGACAAGGGCAAGGGCAGCCGCGTCGACATCGGC
>DATAGA010000131.1:0-1663 GCA_036257215.1 Myxococcota bacterium | reverse complement strand
CGCGCACGCCGGGCTTGCCCTCGGGCGCCGCGCGCGTGAGGCGGTCGAGGCAGTACAGGAACGCCGCGAGGGTCTTCCCGCTGCCCGTCGGAGCGAGGAGCAGGGCGTGCTCGCCCGCGGCGATGCGCCGCCAGCCCTCGGCCTGGACGGGGGTGGGGGCCTCGAAGCTGCGGGAGAACCAGTGGCTGGTGGCCGGACCGAACGGGACCACTGTCGCAGTGTAGCCAGCGGGCGCGCTTCCCCCGGGGCGCTACCGCCAGGACGCCGTCTGCAGCGGCCCGCTGGAACGTCAGGCGCGCGAGGCGGCCCGGGACGCGGCGATCTCCTCGGCGAGCCGCAGCAGCGTGAGCGGCGCGCAGCCCTCGGCCTTGTTGTTCGCGACCACGTAGGTCGCGATGCGGCGCTCCCCGGCGGCGAGGCAGACCGCGGCGACGTCGGAGCGCGTAGCGGCGTCCTCGTCGAGGATCTGGTCGAACGGCCGGTAGCGTTGGCGCGCCGCCTCGTAGCTCGCGCCCGCGCGAAGCATCCAGCGCACGACGCAGAGACCGCCGAGCGCCGGCGCGGCGACGCGTACTTGTGTCGGGAGGTCCGGCATCGCCGGGTGCACGGTCAGGCAGTGCACCGCGCCGGCGTCGGCGAGCGCATGGGCGTAGCGAGGCGTCAGCCAGCTCGCCGTGCGGATCTCCACCGCGTAGGCGGGGCCAGGCGGAAGCGCGGCGAGGAACCGGTACAGGCGCTCCGCGAACGCGTCCGGGCCGCCGAGGCCGCCCGCGTCCTGCGGGGGGAACTGGAACACGAGCGCAGCGCCCTTCGCGCCGAGCCCTTCCACGAACGGCGCGACGACCGCCTCGCTCGCGTAGGCGGCGTCGAGGAAGCGCGGGTTCGCCGCGCCCGGCGCGCCGCCGCCGCGCGCGCCCTGCGGAAAGAGCGCGAGCGTGCACGCCTCGTGCGCCTTCACGACGAAGCGGAACTCGTCGGGCACCTGCGCGGCGTACGCCGCGAAGGCGTGGGACGAGAGCGGCGCGTAGAACGTGCGGTCGAGTCCGACGGTGCGCAGCAGCGGATGGCTCGCGTAGGCCGGAAGGCCATCGCGCGCGAGCCGCTCCTCGGAGTGCACGCGGTGCCACACGATCCCCGCCCAGCCCGGGAACGACCAGGACGAGGTGCCGAGCCGGAGCCGGCTCGGCAGGCGCGCGCGCAGCCGCGCGCTCCCGAGCGCGGGCTCCGCCGGCCCGACGCGCTCGGCTTCGGGGAAGAGGGAGAGCTGGCGCCGTCGCTCCAGGGGCACGCGCCGGGATCATACCCGCCCGCGTCGGACCGCAGCGCGCCCCTCAGCGCGCCCCGCCGCCCACGCGGTCGAGCAGCCGGTAGAGCGTCGTCCGGTCGATGCCGAGACGGCGCGCGGCCTCGGCCTTGCTGCCGCCGCAGGCGTCGAGCACCTCGCGCACGCGCTGCGCTGCCGCCCGATCGAGATAGGCGCGCAGCGTGTCGCCGCCCGCTTCGCCGCTCTCCCCGGACGCCCTGTCCGGGCCGGCGTCGAGCAACAGGTCCTCGAGCTCGATGCGCTCGCCGCGCGCGAGCACGACGCCGCGCTCGATCGCGTTCTCGAGCTCGCGCGCGTTGCCCGGCCAGTCGTGGCGCAGGAGGTGCGCTTCCACCTCCG
>DATAGA010000082.1:0-2404 GCA_036257215.1 Myxococcota bacterium | reverse complement strand
GCTCGTGCTCGTGCACGGCCACCCGGGCAGCGCCTACGACTGGGAGCCGTTCATGCGCGAGGCCGCGCAGCGCGGCTTCCGAGCGATCGCCTACGACCGGGTGGGCTACGGGCGCTCCGACGGCCGCGCGCCGGGGCGGGTGCTCGTCGCGACGAACGCCGGAGAGCTGCTCGCGCTCCTCGCGGCGCTCGACCTGCGCGACGTGACGGTGGTCGGACACTCCTACGGCGGCGGCACGGCGCTCACCGCGGCCAAGCGCGACGGCTCGCGCATTGCGCGCCTCGTCCTCGTCGGGAGCGTCGGGCCGGGCATCGAGCAGCACGGCGGGCCGCCGCCCTGGGCGATGGAGATCCTCGTCGCACCGGTGCTCTCGTGGGTCGGCCGCGTGCCGCCGCTCGCCGATCGCGTGCGACGGGCGCTCGTCGCGGAGGCGTTCGCCCCCGAGCCGACGCAGGAGGCCTACGTCGGGCTCCTCGCGGCCAACTTCGCGGCGCCCGGCACGCGGCGCGCGTTCGCCTCGGAGGGGCGCGACCTCGGCGGCGAGGCGGACCTCGATCCGGCCTCGCTCGCGCTGCCCATCCTCGTGGTTCACGGCGACGGCGACCGGCTCGTCCCGCCGGCGGTCGCGGAGGCACTCCAGCGCCGCGCGCCGCACGCGACGCTGCGCGTGGTGCCGAGCGCCGGTCACATGATCCCGGTCACGCACGCGGCCTGGCTCGCGGACGAGGTGGCCGCGTTCGCGGGTCAGCCCGCGCGCTGAGGCGCCTCGCGCCCGACGCGCGCGAGCTGCGCGAGCGCACCGGCGACGTCGCCCGGGGCCGCCTGCGCCGTCGGGCTCGCGCGCACCGCCTCCCACCAGGGCGGCGGCGCGTCGCCGCCGTCGGCGAGCAGCAGCCGCCGCGCGGCGCGGGCGAACGCGTCCGCGTAGTCGGGCGGCCGCAGGTCCCACTCGAGCCGCCGCACCGCGGGGTCGCTTCCGGGCGGCGCAGCCGCGCCGTCCTCGACCCAACGGGGGGCGGCGCGCCCCGCGTGATCCGGCGACGGGCCGCCGCCCGCGAGCCCCGGGCCCGGCAGGAGGAGCGCGGCGGGCACGAGGTCGGGACGCGCACCCGCGAGGAGCAGCGCCACGTAGGCGCCGACTCCCGAGCCGGCGAGGCACGCCGGGCCGACGTGCGCGAGCGCCGCGTCGGCGTCGCCGGCGAGGACCTCCGGCGCGTAGGCGCCGCCCCGCAGCGGCTCGGAGTCGCCGTGTCCCGAGAAGTCGAGGCCGAACACCGGCCCGGGCCAGTGCGCGGCCGCGCCCGCGAAGTCGAGACCCGACCCGCCGACGGCGTGCAGGCACAGGAGCGCCGGCCCCGCCGACTCGCGCAGCGGGTGGAGCGCGAGCTTCACACGACCGTGTGTCAGCCGGATCACGGCTCGAGGTAGCCGAGCAGGAGCTCCGCGGTCTCGCGCGGCCGCTCCATGTGGACGAAGTGGCCGGCGCCCGCCACCGAGGCGCGCTCGAGCTGCGGCACGTACGCGAGGCGCTCGGCGGCGATCGGCTCCGGGAGCTGCCAGGTGTCGGGCTCGGTGCCGACGACCGCGAGCATCGGGACGCGCAGCGCCTGCCAGCTCGGACCGATCCACTCGGGCCGCCACGGCCCGAAGCCGCCCGCGAACTGGGGATCCGCCTTCCACACGAAGCCGCCCTCGACCTCGCGCGAGCCGTAGTGCAGGAAGTAACGCAGCCACTCGCGCGAGAGCCGCGGGTTCTGCGCGCGCCGGCGCTCGACCAGGTCCTCGAGGGAGGGATAGGGACGCCACGCCCGCGCCGCGCGCTGGCGGTCGTCGAGATAGGCGCGGAAGCGCACCGGCAGCGGGCGCGGGTCCATCTTTCGGCCCGGCGGAGCGAAGCCCTCGGGCGGCGGGCCGAAGCCGTCGACGTTCACGAGGCGCCGCACGCACTCGGGCGCCCACAGCGCGGCGTCGGTGGCCTGACCGCCGCCGCGGCTGTGCCCGACGAGGTGCGCGGGCCGGCCGAGGGAGCGCAGCAGATTCACGGCGTCCGACACGTCGCTCTGCCACGCGTACGCGTCGACCCAGTCGGAGTCGCCGTGGCCGCGCGAGGTGAGCGCGACGACGCGGAAGCGCGCCGCGAGGAGCGGCGCCATGAGATCGAAGCCGCGCCCGTGGTCGAACGCCCCGTGCAGGAGGAGGACCGGCGCGGCCGCCGGGTCGCCCCACTCGTCGACGCGCAGGCGCACGCCTTCGGAGACGAACGTGCGGCTGCGCTCGGGCGCGACGGCGCCGGGGTAGCTGGGCTCGGCCATGGGCCGCCGAGCTTACCGGAGCCGCCCTAGTCGTCGACGTCGATCTCCACGTCGACGTCGTCGTCCTCGTCGACCTCGATGCGGCGGCGGTC
>DATAGA010000020.1:0-5343 GCA_036257215.1 Myxococcota bacterium | reverse complement strand
CACCTACGCGGTGCGCGTCTTCGGCATCACCGGCGGCTATCACCGCTACTTCGCCCACAAGAGCTACCGCACGAGCCGCGCCTTCCAGTTCGTGCTGGCCGTGCTCGGCGCGGGCGCCACGCAGAAGGGTCCGCTCTGGTGGTGCGGCACCCACCGCCGCCACCACGCGTTCACCGACCGCGAGGGCGACCCGCACTCGCCGCGCGAAGGCTTCTGGTACGCGCATCAGGGCTGGGTGTTCGATCCGGACTGGGGCGGCACGCCGCGCGAGCTGATCCGTGACTTCGCGCGCTACCCCGAGCTCGAATGGCTGAACCGCTGGCACGTCGTGCCCCCGCTCGCGCTGGCGGTGCTCTGCTACGCGATCGGAGGCTTCGCGGGCCTGGTGTGGGGCTACTCGGTGTCGACCGTCGCGCTCTGGCACGCGACCTACTCGGTCAACTCGGTGGCGCACCTCTTCGGCACGCGCCGCTACGACACGCCCGACACGAGCCGCAACAACTGGCTCGTCGCCTTCCTCACGCTCGGCGAGGGCTGGCACAACAACCACCACCACTACCAGGCGTCGGCCCGCAACGGCTTCCGCTGGTGGGAGGTGGACGTCACCTACTACGTGCTGCGCGCGCTCGCCGCGGTCGGGCTGATCTGGGACCTGCGCCAGCCGCCCGCGTCGGTGCTCGGCGTGGGGTCGGACGCCGCCGGCGAGGGCCGCCGGGCGGCTTAGGGGCCGACGGCAGGGACACGCGCACCCGCGTCCCGGCGCGCGTCGAGCGCACGTCGACGCGCCCGCCGCTCCGCCGCAGCACGGCGTCCGCGAGGCGCGCGCGCAGCGCGCGTCCGCGCAGCACCGGACCGCGCGCGAGCGGCGCCGGGTCGGCGATCTCGATGACGACGCGGCCCGCGCGCGCGCCGATCGAGAGCACGACGGCGCCCGCCGGCGCGCTGGCCGCGAGCGCGGCGCGCGCCAGCGTCGCGAGGGCGTGGTGCAGCGCATCGGGATCGACCCGCGCGCGGGGCAGCGGTCGAGCCGGCGCGCGCAGCGCGAGGCGCGCGGCCCCGGCCTGCGCGCCGAGCGCGTCGCGCGCGGCGGCGAGCGCGCGCCCCGCGTCGAGCTCGACGACGCGCCCGCGCCGCTCGCCGGCGAGCGGGCGCAGGAGCGCGGCGAGCTCCCCGGCCTCGGCCGCGAGCTCCTCGAGCTGGAGCGCGCTGCGCGCGCGTGCAGCCGCGTCCGCCTCGTGGGGCAGGAGGTGCGCCGAGAGCCGCGTCGCCGCGAGCAGGTTTCCGAGCTCGTGGGCCACCGCGGGCAGGAGCACGCGGTCCGTCGCGCGCACGGGTGCGCTCACGCGGAGGCGCCTCCGCGGGCAGCGCGGGCCGCCTCGTCCGCGGTGTCGCGCTCGAACGCGCCGCAGTCCACGACCGCGCCGCTCTCGCGCGCGCGCTCCGCGGCGAAGCCGAGCAGGTGGCTCGCGAGCGAGATGCGCCCGGAGGTGCGGACCTGCGCGACGGCCCCCGCGGCGACGACGTCCGCGAAGTGCGCGCACAAGCCCTCGTCGCCGCCGAAGTGGCCGAGCACGCCGGCTCCCTTCACCTCGATGCGCTCGATCCCGAGCCGGCCGTGGCGCGAGAGCTCGATCGAGCCGTCGTGGAGCACCCCGCGCAGCTCTCCGCGCGAGCCGCTGACGCGGATCGTGCGCCGCTCCTCGGACGCGGTGCCGTGCACCGCGAACGTCGCGGTGAGACCGCCGTCGAACTCGACGGCCAGCACCTGGCGGTCGACGGCGTCGTTGTCGCAGCGGTAGACGCAGCGGCCGTAGGGGCCCGTCTCGAGCGCTCGCCGGCGCGCGGCGCGCGAAGGGTCCGGCGAGACGTCGAGCCAGGGCCAGGAGCGCGCGAGCTGGTCGTCCGGGCCGAGGTAGAAGCGCTCGGCGTCGTGCGGGCACGTCGCCTGCACCGGGCAGCCGTCCGTGCAGCGGGCCGGCACGCCCGGCGGCGCCGACTCCGCGCGGAAGTGGCCCAGCGAGCCGAACGACGCGACGCGACGCGGCGCGCGCTCCGCGAACCAGCACAGGAGGTCGAGGTCGTGGCACGTCTTCGCGAGGACGACGGGCGCGGCGACCGCGCGGCTGCGGAACTTCCCCCGCACGTAGGAGTGGGTGAAGTGCCAGTACGCGACGTGCTCCTTCATGTCGATCGTCGAGAGCTGGCCGAGGACGTCGCTCGCGAGGACCTCCTTCACTTTCTCGTAGAAGGCCGTGAAGCGCAGCACGTGGCCGATCTGGAGGATGCGGCCGCTCGCCTCCGCCGCCTCGACGACGCGCATGCACTCGGCGGGCGTCGGCGCGATCGGCTTCTCGAGCAGGACGTGGAAGCCCCGGGCGAGCGCCGCGAGCGCGGGCTCGACGTGCTGCGTGTCGCCCGTTGCGACGACCGCGGCGTGCGCGGCGGGCGGCGCGGCGAGGAGCGGCCGCCAGTCTTCGTGGCAATGCGCCGGCCCGATGCCGTGCTCCGCGGCGAACGCGGCGCGCTTGCCCGGGTCCGGCTCCGCGACGGCGACGAACCGGAGCCGCTCGGGACTCCTGCGCGCGAACGCGCCGAAGGTGTGACGGCCGCGGTGTCCCGCGCCGATCAGCACCGCGTCGACGGCCGCCATCGACCCTCCTCCCGGGCCGGTATACTAGCCGCGCTCATGTCGGAAGGTTCCGCCGATTCGGACCTCGCGCGGCTCGCGCAGGCGCTCAAGATCGGCAGCTTCCGGCGGCACATCTTCCTGTGCACGCACGGCGACTGCGCTCCCGGTGAGCGGGCGTTCGAGTCGTGGGACTTCCTGAAGAAGCGGCTGCGCCAGCTCGGGCTCGCGGACGCCGAGGGCGGCGTCTACCGCAGCCAGGCGAACTGCTTCCGCATCTGCCGCGAGGGGCCGGTGGCGGTCGTGTACCCCGAAGGCACCTGGTACCGCGGCTGCACCCCGGAGGCGCTCGAGCGCATCATCCAGGAGCACCTGATCGGCGGCGTTCCCGTCGCGGAGCTGTGCTTCGCCCGAAATCCCCTCCCCGCGCCGGCGCGGAGCGCCGCACGGCCCGACGACGGGCGGGTGGACGGCCATCCCCGCGCGGGGAGCGCGCCGGCGGCCGCGCGCGGGACGGCGGAGGACGAGGCGGGCCGCGAGCCCGGGACGCGGCGTTGAGGACAGCGCTCCTGCGCGGCCGCGAGCACCTCGAGCTCGGGGCCGTGGACGCCGTGTCCGAGGGCCCGGCGGCGCTGGCCATCAGCCGCGGCGGCGCGCCGAAGACCTATCCGCACC
Organism: Myxococcota bacterium; assembly: GCA_036257215.1. Classification (GTDB taxonomy): domain Bacteria; phylum Myxococcota_A; class UBA9160; order UBA9160; family UBA6930; genus DATAGA01. The sequence goes on along the minus strand of DATAGA010000020.1, from coordinate 2,042 downwards.
AGGACCCGAACGAGGACGCCGCGCTCTTCGCGCTCGGCCCCGGCGGCACGCTCGTCGCGGTCGCGGACGGACACCGCGGCTTCGAGGCCTCCGAGGTGGCCCTCGAGTACGTCGCGACCCATCCCGCGCCCCACTGGACCGAGGCCGGCGCGATCCGCCCGGCCAGCTGGCGGCGGCAGGCGAGCGCGGTACTCGAGGACGCCAACCGGGCGATCCTCGGCGAGCGCGGCGACCTCGACGTCGGCCCGCGCACGACCCTCGCGCTCGCGCTCGTCGTGCCCGCCGAGGGCCTCCTGCTCTACGCCGCGGTGGGCGACAGCCACGTATACCTCGTCGACGAGAAGGGCGTGCGCGACCTCGCGGCGCGACCCGGCACGCGCGTCGCGTTCCTCGGCCAGGAGCACGCTGCGGCCGAGGCGCTCGACGCGCACGCCGCGATCGGCGAGGCCAGCCTCGCCGGCGCGCGCGCCGTCGTGCTCGCGAGCGACGGCATCAGCGAGGAAGGCATCGGCTTCGCCGACCCGGCCCGCGCGATCCTCGACGCCCTCGACGCCGCCGCGCTCGAGCCCCCCGCGCTGCGCCCCCTCGCCGCGGCGCGCGGCCTCGCCGAGCGCGCCTGCGCCTCGCACCGACGGCTGAAGCAAGGCGACAACGTCGTGTGCGCAGTGGTGTGGTTGGCCCCGGACGCGGCGGGATGATCGGGTCTCTGACCCTCTCTTCCGCTACCGCCGCGCGCGCTCACCGCGCCAGCACCGTCTCCTCCAACAGCGTCGCGACGTGCTCCGCGATCGCCGGCGCCGCGGTGAGGCCCGGCGACTCGATGCCGAGCAGGTTCACGAGGCCCGCCAGGCCCCGCGGCGACTCCTCGGCCACGACGAAGTCGCGGAACGGCTCGCCGGGGCCGGAGAGCTTCGGGCGGATGCCGGCGGAGTCGGGGGCGAGCCACTCGCTGCGGAGCGCGGGGACGTAGCGGCCCGCGGCCGCCGCGAATGCCGAGGCCTTGCGGGGGTCGACGTCGTAGCGGGGTGCGTCGACGTACTCGGCGTCCGGGCCGAAGCGCACGCGGCCGCCGAGGTCGAGCGTCACGTGGACGCCGAGGCCCGCGCCGCCCGGAAGCGGGTAGACGAGCCGCTCGAAGCGGAGCGGCGCGCCGGGCGCGAGCGCGAACCAGTCGCCCTTGCACGGGTGCTGGCGGTAGCCGGCCGCGTCCACGTCGATCCCGGCGAGCGACGCGACGCGGTCCGCGCCGAGGCCGGCGGCGTTCACCACGGCGGCCACGTCGAGCTGCGCGACCTCGCCCTCTTCGCTGCGCGCGCTCGCGCGCCAGCCCGCGGCACTGCGCTCGAGCGCTTCGAGCTCCGTGCGCAGCGCGAGCGCCGCGCCGTGTGCCTCGGCCTCCGCGAGGTAGGAGAGCGCGAACGCCGCTGCGTCGACGATGCCCGTGCGCGGCGAGTGCAGCGCGGCCACGGCGCGCACGTGCGGCTCGAGCTTCGCCGCGTCGGTGCCGCTCAGGAGGCGCAGGCCCGGCGCGCCGTTGCGCTCGGCGCGCTGCGCGAGCGCCTCGAGCGCCGGCAGCTCCGCGGGCTCCGCAGCCACGACGAGCTTCCCGAGCGCCCGGTGCGGCAGGCCGAGCGCGGCGCAGCGGGCGTAGAGGCGCTCTCGCCCTTCGACGCAGAAGCGCGCCTTGAGCGAGCCCTCGGGGTAGTAGAGCCCGGCGTGCACGACCTCGCTGTTCCGGCTCGTCGTCTCGCGCGCAATCGCCTCGCGGCGCTCGAGCACGATCGCGCTGCGGCCGCGGCGGGCGAGCGCCGCAGCCGTCGCAAGGCCGACGATCCCCGCCCCGACGACGAGGACGTCGATTTCTGACTTCACGCGGCGGCCGCGGCCGGGGTCGCGGGCTACCGCAGCAACCCGATGAACGCGTCGCGGCGGTGCTTCGAGGTGGCGAGCAGGAACGCGAAGATCGCGAAGTACAGCACGCAGAAGCCGATGCGGATCCTCGTGTCGGGGAAGACGAGCTGGATCCCGAACAGCACCGCGAG
>DATAGA010000067.1:0-6589 GCA_036257215.1 Myxococcota bacterium | reverse complement strand
CGCCCGCTGCGCCCGGAGCGATCCGGGAGCGGATAGCTCTCGAGCGTGATTCCCATGTGGAGCAGGCCCGTCCGCGACGCGTCCATCCCGAACTCGAGGAGGCGCGCCACGACGTTGCTCGAGACGCCGCGGTAGCGCGCCGCCGGTGCGGCGCGCAGCCGCGCGTAGCGCCACGCGTACTTCTCGTCGCGCAGGTCGACGCTCGCGTCGTTGCCGATGAACCAGGCGAGCACCGGCACGTCGAGCGCGCGGCAGAGCGGCAGCGCGCGCCAGCCGTTGTTGCCGACGTACGCGACGACGGCGACCGGCCGTCCGAAGCGCCGCCGGATCCCGGCGCGCAGCCACTCGAGCTGCCCGGGCTTCTTGAGCCGCACGAACTCGAGCTCGCGCGGGAAGATGCGCTGCGCCGCGAGCGCGTCGAGCTCCTCGGCCCGGAGGGCCCCTCCGTGATAGGCGGCGCGCTCGCCGCACAGCACGAGGTTCGTGAAGTGGGGCGCCGCTCCGACGATGCTGCGGTAGATCGCCGGGTGGCTGCGCGGCGAGAACGCCGACGAGGTGAGGTGGACGAGGAGCGGGCGGTCCGCGGTCGCGCGCTCCCCGCGGCGCGGGCTCACGGGCGCGGCGCGCCGCCGGAGCGACCGGCGAGGCGCTCGAGCCAGACGTCGAACGGGACGTCGCGCTCGAGGTTCGGGCCGCGCGCGGGACGCAGCCACGCGCGCAGCGGCCGCAGCGGCGGCAGCGCGAGCGGGGCGCCGGGCGGGAGCGGGAGCGGCGTCACGAGCGGGAGCGCCTCGCCGCACTCCGCACGCACGGTCTCGAACAGGAGATCGTCGGAGACCGCGCCGAGGTCGAGGTCGCCGCACAGCCGCGCGCTCGCCCGCCGGCTCGCCGTGCCGGCACGCTCGAGCGCGAAGCTGACGTGCACGTCCGGCGCCAGCTGCTTCACGAGCCAGGCGCACAGGAGCGACGCGGCGCGGGCGGCGTGCAGCCTCCCGATGCCCCGGCGGCGCAGCACGCCCGCGACCCAGAGCGCGCGGCGCGCCTCGCGGTAGTAGTCCTCGCCCGAGAAGAAGGTGGGTACGCGCCCGCGCAGCGCGTCCACCGCGGCGCGGGCCGGGGCGTCGGCGAGCCACGCCGCCTCGAGCACGATCCCGTCGGGCAGGAACTCGAGGTGAGCCGCGAGGGCCGTGTCCGCGCGTCGATCGGTCGGGTCGAAGCGCTCGTCGAGGGCGCCGACGAAGACCGGTACCTCCGGATGGCCCGCGGCGAGCGCGCGCAGCTCGGCGTCGAGGGCGCCGCCCGCGCGCGCGGGCCAGCGGTCGAGGAAGACCGCGAACGCCGGCCGCGGCTTCGCGCCGCGCGCCCGGTGCGGCGAGCGGGCGGCCGAGGCGAGGAAGCGGTCGTAGAGCGCGGGGGCAGAACGGGCGCTCGCGAAGCGCTCCTCGAGCCGCTTGCGGCCCGCCTCGCCGAAGCTGCGGCGCAGCTCGCGGTCGCGCAGCGCGCGCTCGAGCGCGTCGGCGAGGCTCGCGGGGTCGCCCGGCTCCGCGAGCAGGCCCGTCATCCCGTCCTCCACGAGCTCGGGCACGCCCGCCAGGCGGGTAGACACGACCGGCAGCCCGCTGGCCATCGCCTCGAGGATCACGGTGGGGAGGACGTCGCAGGCGCCCTTCGAGTCGACGATCGAGGCGAGCGCGAAGACGTCGCTCGCGAGCAGCAGCCGCTTCACCTCGTCCTGCGTGCGCAGCCCGGCGAGCTCGACGGTCGTCTCCAGCCTGTGGCGCCGGATGCGCTGCTCCAGCTCGCCGCGCCACGGCCCCTCGCCGACGATCGTGCACGCGAACTCGAGCCCACGCCGGCGCAGCTCGGCGCACGCGTCGATCAGGTGGTGGAATCCCTTGAACTCGATGAGCCGCGCCACGCTCAGGATGCGCGGCCGCGACGTCGGCGCGTGGAGGGCCTGCTCGGGGAACTCGGCCGGATCGATGCCGTTGTAGACGCGCACGATGCGCTCGGCGGCGTCGGGGCAGATCGCGCGCAGGCGGTCGCGGCTCCAATCGGAGACGGCGACCGTGAACTCGGCCTCGCCGACGAGCTCGCGCAGCAGGTCGTCGCTGCCGAGGTCCACCATGAAGTCCTGCGCGTGGGCGGTGAGGCTGAACGGAAAGCCGGCCACGCGCTTCAAGAAGAGCGCCACCTTGGCCGCGTGGGAGGCGAAGTGGGCGTGCACGTGCGCCACGCCCCGGCGCTCGAGGCCGGGCGCGAGGGCGAGCGCCTGGCGCGCCAGCGTGCGGCCGCCGGCGTCGCGGCCGTAGCGGCCGTCGTAGGCGGCGACGAGCGCCGAGGGGAAGCGGCCCTCGCGCTCGGCGCGGAGCGCGTGCACCCGCACGATGCGCGGCGGGGGCAGCAGGTGCAGCTCGGCGCGCAGCTTCGCCAGCCGCTCGTGGCGGAGCGTGAGCTTCGGCGGGCTCGTGGCGTCGATCTCGAGGTCGAGCCCGAGCGCCTCGAGCGCGAGCATCTCGGTGTCGCAGAAGGTCTGGGACGGCACCGGATAGCGCGCGAAGAGGTACGCGATGCGCGGCCCCGCGCTCACGACGCCCCCGAGCGCGCGGGCGACGCTTTGGAGCGCGCCGGCCCCGCGTCCGGCCGCGCGCGGGCCGCGTCCGCGCGGCTGCCGTCGGCGCCGGCCGCGCCTTCGAGCAGCCGGCGCGCCGATTTGACGCCGAGCGCCGCGCCCAGCCGCACCCAGCGCGAGCCCTGGACGTGGCGGCGCAGCCGCGCGAGCTCGCGCGCCGCCAGCTCGAGCCGCGCGTTGCGCTCGAGCAGCTCCGAGCGCGACACGGCGCGCCCCGCGCGCAAGTCCTCCTTCTGGAGCGACGCGTTCGGCGGCTCGCGCAGCTCCGCGAGCCCCGCGGTTTCGAGCTCGGCGAGCGCCGCGGCGACGCGCTCGTCCGGCACTGCGGCGAGGAGCTCCGCGACGAGCGTCTGGAACAGCCCCGCGTGGAGGCTCGAGGCGTTGTCGAAGCTCGCGCGCGCGAACGCGCGCAGCCGCTCCCGCAGGGCCGGGTCCGCGCGCAGGTCCGGCGCGAGCGCGCGGTAGAGGTCGGCGTGCAGGCGCAACAGCTCGCGCACGAGCGGCGCCGGGTCCATCACCATGGTGTTGGCGCCGTGCACCCGGTAGCGCAGCAGCGGCTCGGACACGATCGCGAGGCGCCCGCGCAGCGCCGACTCGAGCAGGAAGGCGTAGTCGTGGCAGTAGCGGTACGGCCGGAACGGCTGCGCGCGCAGGTCGGACGCGCGCGCGACCACGTTGCTCGAGGTCGCCGGGAAGTTCACCTGTCCGAGCCACTCGGGGAGCGTGAGGTCGCCGGCCGCGCCGAGCGACCACGCGACGTCGAACCAGCGCCGGCGCGGTGCGTCCGCGGGGAGCGGCCGACCCTCGTCGTCGATCACCGAGAGCGCGGTGCAGACGACGCCCGCATCGGGGCGGGAGGCGAGCTCGTCCAGGCAGCGCTCGAGCCGACGCGGCTCGTAGACGTCGTCGGAGTTGAGGATCGCGACGACGTCGCAGTCCGTCGCGGCGAGGGCGCACGCGCGGTTCAGCGCCGCGTGCGCGCCGGCGTTGGGCTGGACGTGGAGCTCGACGCCGCGCGCCTCGTAGCGCGCCACGATGGCGGGCGTCTCGTCGCGCGAGCCGTCGTCGACGACGACGACGCGCGCCGGCGGCCGGGTCTGCGAGAGCGCCGAGTCGAGCGCGGCGCCGACGAAGCGCGCGTGCTCGAAGCTCGGGATCACGACGGCGCAGCGCACGGCCATCCGTCACTCTGTATAGCCCAGCGCGCGCAGGCGCTCGCGCTCCTCGGGCGTGACGTGGAGCGGCGCGCCGGCCTCGCCGGTGCGCTCCGCCCGCCAGGCGGCGAGCCGCGCCGCGAGGTCGGCCGCCACCTGCGGCTCGGCCTCGATCAGGTTCGCGCGCTCGCCCGGGTCGACGGCGAGGTCGAACAGCTCGCGCGTCCGTTCCTCCGGACCGTCGATCAGCTTCCAGCGCCCGATCCGGACGCCGAACTTCTCGCCGCGGACGAACGTCTCGCCGCGCTGCTCGCCGGCGAAGTGGCGGCGGTAGAGGTGGATGGGCCGCTCGGGCTCGAGCGCCGCGCCGCCGGACAGCGCGTCGGCGAGGCTGCGGCCTTCGAACGAGACCCCGTCTCCGAGCCCGAGCAGCGCCTCGACGGTGGGGCGCAGGTCGGCGAGCTCGACCGGCTCGCCGAAGCGGGCGGGCGCGATGCGACCCGGCCAGCGCAGCACGAGAGGGACGCGCACCTGCTCCTCGTAGATGTGGACGCCGTGCTCCATGTGGCCGTGGTCCATGAGGCCTTCGCCGTGGTCCGCGGTGACGGCGACGAGCGTGCGCGACGCGAGACCGAGCCGCTCGAGCGCGTCCAGGAGGCGGCCGAGCTCGGCGTCGGCGAACGCGATCTCCTCGTCGTAGCGGGCCACCTCGCGCGCGAGCCGCGTGTCCCCGTCGGCCGGCTCGAAGCGCCCCGCGAAGCCCTCGGGCGGGACGTACGGCGCGTGGGGATCGAAGTAGTGGACCCACGCGAAGAGCGGCCCGTGCCCGGCGTTCGCTTCGAGCCACTCGATCGCCCGGTCGGTGGTGGCGTTCCCGCGCCGGTCGAAGGCGTCGCGGATCGCCTGACCCTCCCAGAAGGCCTCGGTGTAGGTCGAGGTCGCGCGCTCGAAGCGGTCGTCGAAGGCGTCGAAGCCCTGGTCGAAGCCGAACCGGCGCGACACGACGAACGACGAGACGAAGGCCCCCGTGCGCCAGCCGAGGGCGGAGAGGCGCTCCGCGAGCGTCTCGAGCGCGGGACCCATCGGGACCCCGTTCTTGAGGACGCCGTGGCGGAGCGGCGAGAGCCCGGTGAAGAGCGTCGCGTGGGTCGGCCCGGTGGTCGACGTGGGGGCGTACGCGAGCTCGAAGCTCGCGCCCTCGCTCGCGAGGGCCGTGAGCCGCGGCGTCGTGTCGCGGCGGTAGCCGGCGAGGCTCGTGTGGTCGAAGCGGGTCGTGTCGAGCGTGACGAGCAGGAGGCTCGGCCGGGAGTCGGGCGCCGCCTCGCGGCACGCGAGCGCGCCGCCCGCCGCGCCCGCGGCCAGTAGCGCCGCGAAGGCCACACGGGCGGGGGAGCAGCTCGGGCGGCGTCGGTCAGGCCGCGCGCGAGTCGCCACGCAGGGCTTCGAAGCGCGCGCGGGCGCGGGCGTAGAGCGCCACGTCCGCCGCGTGGATGCGCTCGAGGGCCGCCCGCACGTCGGGCGCGAGGTCGTAGCGCTCGCCGCGGCGCTCGGGGTTGGCGTTGCGGCGCGGCGAGGTCGGCGGCGTCGCGAGGCCGAACAGCCGCTGGAAGAGCGCCATGCCCTCGTCGAAGGCCTCGGTGAGACCCACGAACGCGAAGTCCTCCACCGGGACGGCGCCGAGGAAGCGGGCGTGGACGTCGCGCATCTCGGGGAGCGCGCCGAACGCGACGATGTCGAGCCGCTCTTCGAGCAGCCGCCGGCACGTCGCGTTCTTCGGGTCGGGCTCGCGCAGCCAGTAGTAGTAGTGCGACGCGAGGCGCTCCACCGGATCGCGGAACCACGTCACGAAGCGCGCGTTCGGGTAGCGGCGGCGGTACTTGCTCGCCACGAAGTGGCCGTGCACTGCGCGCGCGTCGGGCGGAAGCTCGACGCGCCGCAGCCGCTCCCGCAGCGCACGCGCGAAGGAGCGCGGCGCGAGCGGGCGGTCGTCGTAGTCGAGGACGACGCGTCCTCCCGCGGCGGCGGCGAGCGCCTCCCGGAAGGTGACCCCACCGGTCTTCGGGATGTGGACGGAGACGATGGGCTCGCTCACGCGCCCGGCGCTCCGCCGCCGCGGCCGAGGCGCCGGTTGAGGAAGGTCCGGAGCCAGAGCCAGGGCGAGTCGGCGAGCGCGTCGCGCTTGCGCTCCGCGCGGCGCGCCGCCTTCGCGGCCTCGCGCCGCTCCGCGTCGAGCCCGGCCGCGCGCCGCTCCGCGGCGGCGAGCGCCGGCGCGTAGAGCGCCTGCGCCGCGTCGGCCTCCCGCGCGACGCGGTCGAGCACGACCCGGACGTCGGCTCGGTCGCCGCGCTGCGCGAGAGCTTCGAGCGCCCCGTGCAGCTCGGCCGCCCACGGAAACTGGGCGGCCTCCGCGGCGGGCCACGCAGCCGACACGCGATGGTGGCGCAGGTCGCCCGAGAGGAACGCGTCCACCTCGCCGGCGGCCGCGTCCGCGTCGCGCGGCCACGCGAAGCCGCAGGCCTCCGCCGTCCGCTTCGCGACGCCGCGCCAGTCCGCGACGAGCTCGTCGTACCGGACGAAGTGACGGACCGAGCCGCGGGTGTCGCGCTCGGCGGCGAGCGCGTGCTCGACCCAGAGGAGCAGGCTCGCGGCCTCGCCCAGGCCGTCGCGCCGCGCGAGCGAGCGGGCGATCTCGAGCGGGTGGCGCAGCACGACGGCGTAGACGGGGGCCGCGCCGAGCTCGTCCCAGAGAGGACGCCACAGCGGGAGCAGCCGGCACAGCCGCGGGTCCTTCACCGCGAAGAGC